>NZ_JACYFG010000007.1:300000-543522 GCF_014803405.1 Pelagicoccus enzymogenes | reverse complement strand
AACGTCGAGTACAGGCGGCGTGCGCTTGCGCACGTTGCCTGCTACGTCTGGTTGGCTCTATTTTGTTGATCGATATTGCTTATACTCGGCTCGAGGACGTTCTTTGTCTACATATCTCATGTGCTCTTCATTTATTTCAATAATCGTGTATTCGTTTTTTATTTCGGCTCCATCTGGTCTGTCGGGAGAGGTGAATTTAGTAGTTAAGTCTAAACCGTCCACAAACCATGTTCCTTTCATTCTCAATAAATCCATTACTTCGCCATTTTTGGTGAGTGTCATTTCCTCGTAAAAAGACTTATCCATTTCGTAGACGATGAACCCCTTCACTTCGATACCTTCTCCCTGATCCACGTGGTACGTCCACTTGCCGATTATTGACCTCTCGCAAATCGCTGCTGGTATTACGGCTAAAAACACACTGAGAACCAGAATTAAAGGTGTGTTCATTCGCTTCGATGATTATTTGCTTTAGCCAACGCTAAGCTGATACGCGAGGGCTCGAAAACCGTCGTGAAAGAGTTGGGTGAGATACGTCCTTGCTGAGTCCACAACTCGGGCGCTTGGCCCGAGTTGTATCGAGCGACTTGTTCGAATTATTCATATCATCCATGTTCCAAAGTTTTCTCCCTCTGTTTCAGCAAGTTCTAGGAAGTGATTCCATGTCGTGTTTGCGTCTTCTTTCTTCAGAATCGATTTTCTTAATCTATCGATAGTTTTTTGTGTTCCTTCACTCGATTGGAAGTGCTGTTGGTTTAGGGTATCGAGTTTATGTAGGATCGCGATGATTTGCGACTCTTCACCTTCTTCGAGTTTTCTGTTTTCTTTTCTGACTGCCACAAGGAATGGGCGCATTTCGTCTTCAAGCTTTGCAGCTTCGAATATGTGCCTCGTTTGTGGATCGTTTAGGTCGAGCATCTTCTTTCTTCGAACGCAGAGGCCATACGTGGAGGCCTCAGTTGGGGTTCCTTTTCAAATTAGTGTTTTCAGGGGTTGGGTCGAGGTGAAAGAGGCGGGCGTTTGCCGGAATTGTATGGGCCGACTTGTTGTATAAATCATAGTTCTTTCCTCATTGTCGTGAGTGACTCAGAGAACCCTAAACTCGAGTATAACGATCTTGCTGCTAGGTTATCAGAAAAAACGTTCAATGTCATTTCCGTGATTCCGCTCCTCTTCAGGTAATCATCTATCATTTCCATAGCTGCTTTCCCGAACCCTCTTCTACGAAAATCTAGTTTTACGTGAAGATAGGATAAAAAGCACTTCTTTCGATCTGGATAGAACTGTGAGATCCAAATGTATCCGACCGTATTCTTGGAATCGTAATCGATTATTGTCCTGATCAAGTGACCTTTGGTTTCTTTTCCGTCGTCAAAAGTCTTCGACCACATTTCGGCAGATCTGTTCGAAGCAGTCTCTCGGTCCATCAAGCCAGAACGAGCGAAGCTTATCGCGTAGTCGTTCATCCAGAGATTCTTCAATTCTGTAAATTCAGTCTCTGATATCTCCCTGCAATCCACGAGGCTGTTCTGGTTTTCATTCATTTCTATACAACGTCGAGCTCAGGCGACAAGGCCTAAGCTATCGTTTAAATCTCTGGGGTGGTTGATTTTCATCGGGTCGTGGTGAAAGAGGCGAGCGTTTGCCGCAGTTGCCTGGAGCGACTTGTTCTGTACTATTCGTTGATGGTTGAGACGTAGATTTTCTGATAACCAAGTTCCTTAATTTTATCGATCATGAGTACGACGTCTCCCGCTCCTGTTTCAGGGTAGGTTTTCAGTACGATGGTTTCTTTCTTTTCTTTCGTCTCTTCAAACGCCTTCCCAACCATTTCGAAATCGTAAGTTAATCCATTCATCATGATTTCTTTGTTTGGTTTCAAGGTCAGCACATGTGCATCGGGTAACTCATCTCCTATCGGTATGGGCTTTTCTGTTGTCTCGATGCCTGGCTCTTTCACGCATCCCCAAAGAAGGAAAGCGGTGAATGCTAGTATGTATCTCATTTTTATTACAGAACGCCAAGCTCAGACGCGGCGGCTCTGGCTAAGGTTAAAATTACTGGGTTCGTTGATCTTCATGGTTCGTAATGAAAGAGGCGAGCGTTTGCCGACGTTGTCTGCGGCGTCTTGTTCGCATAGTTCTATAGTTTTAATCCTGCCTTTTTTATCTGCATGTCAGGATCCCAACCCTTCTTCGGTTTTTCTTTTTCATCCCTCCAAGACCCGTTTCTTTCGATTCGCCATTCTTTCCTTAATTCAATGATTCTTTCGTCGGTTGAGTTTTCGTTATATTCGTAACCGGACTCGCATCCACAGCAGGAACAGATCTCGAAAGTCGAACAGCCGTGACTGTCGAAGGCTTCGATCCCTTCGTATCCACAAACCGGACATCCTTTCGTTTCGATCATTCTATTTTTTTGCGAACGCCGAGGTGTCACGCGTAGGTAAGCGCGGAGCGCTTACCGGAGTTGTGACGACCGACTTGTTCTCACTTATCTTTCTAATCGCATAGTTAAGTCATTCTGCTTAATCCACCCGTTCTTACGATAAAAATTTTCAACTTCGGATGAAGCAACCAGAGAAACGTTCTTAATTTTGGATAGATCGTTCGATAAGTATTTCAGTATTTGCGTTCCAATGCCTGAATGCTGAAAGCGGGGGAGGACTGCAAGATCAACGATCCAGCTGTAATATCGGCTGTCACCTACCGTTCTACCGCATGCTACTAGTGTTTTGTTTGAGTATGCGAATCGAACAAAAGAACTGCTACTGAACGATTCTTCTATATCTTTCTCCTGTCGTCCTGTCCAGCCAACTGAATCAAATAGGGATCGAACCGATGACCAGTCTATTTTTTCGATACGGTCTATGTATTCAATTTTCATTATATTTTGAGAACGTCGAGGCCACACGGCGAGCGCTTGCGCTCGTTGTGTGAGCCGATTTGTTATCCTATTTATTTAGGTGTTTTTCAGAGTACTTTAGTTTCATCGATTCTGAAGAGGAGAGCGCGTCCTTGCAGGGACTCAGCAACTCAACGACACGACTGTAGTTCTTTTCTTTAAAAGCCTCCAAAGCTTCTTTGCGTGAATTCTTCTGAGCTCGTTGATATCTCTGTTTCTCGAACTTCTCTTCTCTTTCTTTTATTTCTTCTTTGGTGGGTTGATAAGCTTCACCATGAGCCTTCATGAAGTACATGAAATGAACGGCTGCTTCTGGCCAATCGCCCACATCTTTTGGCTGGGAATCCAGCCAATCATCAACTTCACCAGTGTAGGGCTCGACGTCGTAGTAAAACGAAGCCACAGAAGATTCTCCTTCTTTTTCGAAGTAATCTCCTCTCGTTACATCGCAAGGAATCGCCCACTTTTCAACTTGCGGAATAAGGTGTTGGAGGTGAGTCGGAACCTCTTCTTTCGTGACTACGATCACCGGGCGATTCTCGGCGTTAAATCCGTATTCATCCCGCAGCACATGCACTGGATAAACGTCGCCGTGTTTTATTGGTGGCCGTTCTTCTTTCATCTTTGGATAACGCTGAAGTGATACGCGAGCTCAAGTCAGAGCTCGAAAGTCGGGTTGAGGTTGAGTGTGTCTGGTGTGATTGAATAACGGCGAGCGCTTACCCGAGTTGTATCGACTGACTTGTTCGACCTATTTGTTTCTGTATTCACCAGTTGGATTCCTTGGGTAGTTGCTATTCTTCTTTGAATGCTTCATGGGTCATTCTTTCCTCATGGTTGGAGACTTCGGTTTTAGTCCGAGGGTCGCTACGATACCAGCAGTCGCTAGAGAAGAAATGATCCATGTGTTTCTTTCTATTTTTCTTTCGATCACATGTTCCCATTCTTTCGTGTCTGGATCGGGGCCGTGTCCATGACCGTCGTCGGCTGTGAAGGCGATCCAGTTCTTCTCGTGAGATACTGTTTGTATGAAGTGGGCCAGGAGGAAGCATAATACTCCGGTTATTGCTGCTATTCCTATTGTTTTCATTTTTCGTCGAACGCCAAGTGCATACGATGGAGGCGGCGCAGCTGCCGGAATTGTATGCCACGTCTGGTTAGCATTTAGTTTCTTTACCAGAAAGCACGTTCATATCGCTGGATGTTGCGAATCGTTCCAGATGCCACTCCGAAGTGTCCCGTTTCTGTGTCGAAGAATCCCTCAATAGTTACGTACTTTCCGTTTAGTTTTTTCAGTTCGTTGATTTTTGAATCTGGTGTTTCTACGGGAAAGGATATCCATAATCCATTCTTCCATACCTTATTTTTGTAGTCATCTTTCGTGACGTATATGACGTTCTCTTCGAATTCAAGGTGGGCAACTCCAGTGATCCTAATTCTCTTATTCTGATATTTCTCTGGAGTAGCGATTAAGGTGATGATTGAGGTTTTCTCGTCGAAGGAACCAAAAATTACATCTTCGTTTGTTCGTTCGGTTGGGTTTGGGTTTTCGTATCGAATACTTCGAAGTGAGTCTTCATGCAGTGAGTAAAGGTAGAGGCAGCCTAGTGCGACTACTGCCAGTCCGATCACTGATCCTATACTGTAGCCGATGATTTTGAGAAGTTTCTTCAATGTATTTTGCTAACAAGTGATTGTAAGATTTCTGGATAATATCCTGACCGAAACGGTCGGAGGCAACCCATTTCTAAGTAATTACGCTTAATTCTAATCGTTAAACATCCTTTTTCGGATGTTATCCAAACGTTTGGATAATATCCTATGATCAAAATTCCAAAAAATGTGCTGGAACCATTCCAGGACGCGCTCGCAAACGAGCATATTCCAGAAAGGCAGAGGCCGTTCTACGAAATGTGGCTCCGATTCTACCTCGACTTCTGCGACAGGAACGAATGCCCGGAAGGCAACGCAAGCAGCGTCGACCTTTTCGTCATCAGCCTGGAGAGCAGAGGCAAGGAGGCCTTCCAACAACGATAGGCTGCCAATACAGCGGAGCTATCTGGTCCGCGGTCACCGCGATGCCCGCACGGCACTTAGCGTTCCAACCGATCCACCCTCGAATGAACAGCCCCTACTTCGAAGCCGACCTGCTAACCGCTCTAAGCAGCAAGGACAATCAAAACCGCGTCGCTCCCCTCCCCGCCATCCGACGCTGGCATCGCCCAGACCTCCTCTTGCTTGCGAAAGGCAGGGCTCCCGCTCGCGGCCAGCGCGCTCCCAGCCCCGGACGGTCGTGCCGGCGTCACAGTCCATTCGCCGCGAAATCGTGAAGCATTTTTGCTAAGGCAAAAAAATGGCGTATTGAGGGGGATTGGTTGGACTGCGTCCAAGTCCTGCGGACTCACGCTGCGCGTGCCCCTTCTTCGCTCGCAGGCTCGCTCCGTCGAACACCCCTCCGGGGGTTCTCATCCCCCTTAGCCACCTTCCAAACGCAAAAAAACGCCGCCTGACTGGACGACGTTTTTCTGAAAAGTTAAGTGGCGGAGAGAGGGGGATTCGAACCCCCGGTACGCTTTACACGTACGACGATTTAGCAAACCGTTGCCTTAAGCCACTCAGCCATCTCTCCGCTAAGGTCTTGGAACAGTGCTAATTCAGTTTTGGAGATCAAGCCCTAAAACCGCATAATCGCCAAGAATTTTGCCTGCCGCTTAAAGCTCTCACAGACAGGGCTTTTTGCTTGGATTTTAGCAGGGAACGGGATGGAAAATCTCCCTCATGATTTTGAGCTTCATGGGAACGGGCACTTCGCAAGGCGTGCCGATGATCGGGTGCGACTGCCAAGTTTGCCAATCATCCGACCCACGCAACACCCGCTACCGCACCCACGCTCACCTGCGACTGGGAAAGCTAAATATCCAGATCGACGCTGCGCCGGAGTTTCGCCTGCGCGCGCTCGAAATGGGCATCCCCAAAGTCGACCTGGTCCTGCTCACCCACGGCCACGCCGACCATATCCAGGGGTTCGACGACCTGCGCCAGTACTGCGACCAGCGCGGCGGCGAGGCCATTCCCGTCTACTCGAACGCAGACGGCTTGAGCCGCCTCAAGGAAGTCTACCCCTACGCCATTCGCGACAAGGCGGTTTTCAAGAGCTACCCCGCCTTCCGAGCCATCGACATGCCTCAGGTTCTAGAGCTCGGCAACGAGGGTCGCATCTACTCCACCGTGCAAGACCACGGGCGATTCGAAACCCTGGGGTTCGTTTTCGAGGAAGCCTCATCCGGCAAGCGCCTCGCCTACTTCACCGATTGCAGCGGAGTGAGCGAGGAGGCGGAACGCTTGGCCAAGGGAGCGGATCTGGTGGTGCTGGACGGACTCCGCCCCATGGCTCACCCTTCCCACATGACGATCGGCGAAGCTGTCGAGGCCGCCCAGCGCATCGGCGGCTCGCAAACCTACCTCATCCACATGACCCACCATATCGATCATGGAAAAGTGGATACAGAACTGCCCGAGGGCATCAACCTGAGCTACGACAAGCTGGTCGTGGAAGCCTAAGCCCCGGCCAACGCCGCAGCGCTTGCGGGGACCATCGGAACAAAGAAGACTCCGCAACCAAGCGCTGCGGAGTCCTAAAACGATCGCGAAGAGCGAGCGGCATTACTGCCCTTCCCTTTCTACGCTTCTGGAAGGTCGTTCTCTCCCTTGACGTAGCCGAAGTTGGCAAGGATGCCGCCGTCGACGTAAAGCACGTGGCCATTGACGAACTCGGCAGCCTTGGACGAGAGGAAAAGGGCCGCGTTGGCGACGTCTTCCGGCTCGCCCCAACGAGCGGCTGGAGTCCGAGTCATCACCAGGTCGTTGAAGGGGTGATTGCCTTCGCGGATGGGCGCGGTTTGGGCGGTGGCGATGTAGCCTGGGCCGATGCCGTTGACCTGCACGTTGTACTTTGCCCATTCGCAGCACATGTTGGAGGTGAGCAGCTTGAGGCCGCCCTTGGCCGAAGCGTAGGCGGATACGGAATTGCGACCGTACACGCTCATCATCGAACACATGTTGATGATCTTTCCGCCGCGCTTCTCGATCATCTTAGGAGCGACGCGCTTGCCCACGATCAGCGGAGCCACGAGGTCGACGTCGATCACTTGCTTGAAGTCGGCGATCGACTGCTCGAGGATGGGGATGCGCTTAATGATGCCCGCATTGTTCACGAGGATGTCGATCGCTCCCACCTCCTGCTCTATCTGCGAGATGCCACGATCCACATCAGCCTCGTCGGTGACGTTGAAGACCAGAGTGTAGACGTCGATTCCAGCCTTGGCATACTCGGCTTTGCAGCTTTCGAGCTTTTCCTCGGAGATGTCGTTGACGCATACCTTGGCTCCCGCCTGGCCAAGCTTGATTCCGATCGCCATGCCGATGCCATGAGTCCCACCAGTGATGAGAGCTACCTTACCGCTTAAATCGAATAGTTCGTTTGTTACATTCATGAGCTTTTGAGTGAAATTGGTTTTGGGAGGAAATGGAACGAATATTTTCTTATATCCTTCCAATTTATTCTTTATTTTAACAACGCCAAAACCCGCGACGATTCGCAGGTGTCCATAGCCTCAAGCCGGCCAGTGCTTGGCGATGTGAGCGTGGCAGGTTTCGATCGTGTCTGGCCCGGAATCCTCCAGCAGCACGCTGATCCCCGGCTTGGTCTCCTTGATCAGGCCGCAGAGCCGGCTGTAGTCCATCTGACCTAAGCCGGTGGCAACTTGTCGGTACTCGCCGTCCTTCACCGTGTAGTCCTTGGCGTGGATAACCGCGATCCGGTCTCCGTAGAGCTGGAACGGTTCCTCGATGTATCGCGCCTCGTCCTGATGGTTTTCCGCGTTGATCAAATTGACCGGATCATGGATCACCACCATCGCGGGAGACCGGATCTCGTCGATCAATCGTTTCATCTTCTGCGGAGTGGAAATGGTGTGCGTCGTAACCGCCTCCACCGCGACCTTCGCCCCGCAAGCTTCGGCCGTTTCCACCAATTCGGAGATGCTGCGCACGAGCGCCTGGAAGGTGGCCTCGCTCCCCGTCTCGGGATCGATCGCGTAGTCGACGTTGGGAGTGCCTGTCTCCAATCCAACGAGGCTGCCGCCCATGTCACCCACGAACCGCAGGTGGTCCTTGAAGAAGCGGAGCAGCTCGCCTCGAGCAGCATCGTCAGGATTGACGGGATTGATGTAGCAACCCAAGACCGCGATCTGCACGCCATGGGAGCGAAAGGCCTCTCCAATTTGCCATGCGAGCCCGGGATTCAGCTCGCCGGGCTTGAGATTCAAGCCGGCGATCGCCTTGTTGAGGGCCAGCTGGGCGCAGCAAAGACCATTCGCCGCGAGGCGTGATGCGAGTTCCGCAGCAGGGAGAGTTCCGAAGTCGTGGGCACGGGCGCCGATTCTCTTCATGGGAAAATTTTTCGTATTATGCGGGATTCAAGTGGTGCCTCAGACGAATGACCTCGACGCCTGCGAGCAGCACGATGCCGATCCCATGCGTGTCGTTGAGGCGAGGCAGCAAATCCTTCTTGTAGTACTCTGGGCTGAAGGAAAACTCGGAGCCACGGCAGACCCCGTAGACGTTGCCTTCGTTGTCGATGGACGCCTTGTTCAAGGCTTTCCATGCCTTGTTGACCGCATCGGCGTACGGGGCCGGGTCTTCCAGCCAGCCGTTGCGCACCCCGCGGGAGAAAGCGAAAATGAACATGGCAGTGCAGGAACTCTCCGGGTAGGAGTCCGGGTGAGTCAGGACCTGGTGCCAGAAGCCCTCCTCGTCTTGCAGCTTCAGGATGCCTGCGCAAAGGTCGCGGAAAAACGAGAGCAGCTCTTCCCGGTGCGGGTGGTCTTGCGGAAGCACGCCTAGCAGTTCCGCAAGGGAGAAAACGGTCCAACCGTTGCCACGTCCCCAAGGCACGCCGGTCGCCATCTCGCGGCGCAGGTCATAGACATGGGACATCAGCCGGTCTTCCGGCAGGTAGAGGCGCTTCTTGAAGCCGAGGAATTGCTGGGCTGCATCGTCGACGTAGCGCGTATCGCCCGTAAGCTGGTAGTAGCGGCACAGGAACGGCACGCTCATGTACAGGTCGTCCGCCCACATCGTGTTCTCGTGGAACTCGTGCATCATCTCGCGGCGATAGAAGGTGCCGTCGGGAAAGCGGTCCTGCTTGTTGGAGATGAACTCCGCTACGAAGTGGGCGATCCGCTCGAAGCCCTCGATTTTCCGGTGGCTGGCAGTCTCGAGCATGCAGGATCCGAACGATCCGCAATCGTCCAGGCTGTCGATGCTGGAAAGCAGGCGGTGAATGTGCGTGGGCCCGCCAAAAGCAGACCGGTCCCAAAGCGAGTAGGAATAGGTGGAGCAGCAAAGCTGCACGTGCTCTTGGACGTAGGCCTGAATCTCCTCCGAGCCGATTTCCCGCCCCGCGTGAAGCAAGCCATAGATCGTCACTCCCAGCGGATAGTTCCAGCGCCCGAAAAGCGGGTTTTCGTTGTATAAGCGAAGGTAGGTATCCGGGGCGTCAATACGCCAGTAGCCGCTTCCCTCCGCGGTCTCGTGGACGTGAAGGAAATCCTTCAACGCAGCGAAATCTGGGGCATGATCCGCGTCGTAGGGACCGGAATAAAGCCACTTGGCCGGGCTTCCCACCAATTGGCAGGGGCATCGATGCTCCACCGAGCCGGAGTTGGGATGCAGCGAAAGCTCGAATCCCCAACCGCTGGCATCCCCGGTACTGAGCACCACCAGGTCGTTGATCCCGGGGGCGAGCTCCATCTCGAAGCTCAGCGAGCCCGACGCGTCGCTTTTAAAAACTTCGGAACCTCCCAGCAGTACGCTAGCGGCACCCTGGGCGGCGCCTTCCGCCGAAACCGTAACCGGCTTGTCGCCGTTGTTGCAAACCTGAGTCCACCCCAAGGCCGTCTTCCCCTCCTGGGAGCCGAAGATGCGAGCGCACACGCCGCGCTTCTTCTCAGATTCGCTCCATGAGTGGGTCGGATACCAGTCGTAGGCCGAGTCAGCTTCCGCTTGGCCAAGCTCAGGCTGGATCACGGTGCCAGCTGGAACCGGGTCGGTGTAGAGCCAGCCTTCCGCGCCGTCGCGTTCCGCCGAAGGCATCATGAAGACGTAGGGATGCTTGCCCAGCCAGGATCCGAACTTCCAACCGAATCCGCCCCGCGTTTTCTTGGCTCGAATAACGAACTGGTTCCACCCCTTGTGCAAGGTGAGCGTGAAACGGTTGTGCTTGTTGGGATAACGCTCAGAAAAGATGTTCGAGCTCCATGCCACCGCACCATTGAGGTAGACCACGATAGGTCCGTAGCAATTGAGGTCGAACATAAATTCCGCTTCCGCGCCGGACCACATTTTCGACCAGGAGAAGACGTACTCCTCGTACTGGGCATCCGGGAAAAAGGAGTTGAAATCCGCCTCGTAGCGGTAATCGGGAGAGCGCTGGATGCCGCGCTTCGAAAAAGCGCGGTAAGTAACAGGAGCGCTTGGATTCAGCTCTTTGAATCGGTTGGCAATGACCGAGAGCGTCGCTTCAGGATTGTCGCCGACAGCGTTCGCCATGGAACGCGCTTCGTCGATGTAAAATCCGATCGATGTAGATGGGGAGGAAATCATGAAAGTTAAATAGACGGAAAATATCTAGGGCTATCGAGGAGTGGGATTTGATTGATCAGCTGTAGAACTCGCCTTTTCAGCGATCGTAATAAAACTTTCAGGGCGAGCGCAACAATGCGGGGGAAACGCCGGCAAGTACATCCAAGAAGCGCCCCGAGCAACAACGACAGAGCCCTCTTACAGTCAGATTCCAACCGTCAGAATCGCACTTTTACTAATCCCTGCCCTAGGCTCCCTCGGACATGAGGACCTTGCCCGAGGTGACAGGTCAACTTAAGACTCTCGCCCCCCTTGCCGAGCCCTCCCCCGGCAAGGCGCCGTCGCCCGAACCGTGAAGCGCTGGTGGCGAGTAGATCCTTCAATGAATCGGTCCGCCCTCAAACCGCAGCAGCAAGCGACTGGGAACGCGCGCTCGCTGCGATGAAACGATCCCTATGGCTGGCGCTTGGCGCCGCCAGGGCTGCGCTCCTCCGCCCCACTGGCGAAGGAAGCAACCGGACACGGCTGTGAACGTCCGTCCCGTGCCAGCTTTTCGGATACGCGTCCTATCCGTATCGATCGAGCGATTAGGACGACATGTTTCGCGTCGTCGGACCGTCGATCCAGATCGCCGGGATTGTGGTCGTGGACGCCGGATCCGGAATGCCATAGGCGTTGCGGTGCAATTGCCCAACCAAGAGCTCCAAGCCACGTCGCCCGATCAAATGCGGCCGCAAGTCAAGGCCGCTCACCGGGTCCTCGCTGTTCATGACGTTCAGGCAGCAAAAGCCATGAGTTTCCGGGACCTGCGCTCCCATGTCTTGCATCCATTCCAAAACCTCCGGCCTGTGCGAGAGGACAACATCCGGCCCCTCCTCCTCGAACCAATCCTTGAACGAGTCTTCGTCGATATCCTCCAAGACCAAGGGCTCGATCGCGTCGAATTGATCCGAGCGGGTGTCTTGGATTCGGTATGCAGCTTCCCAACGGTACAGGAGACGCTGGTCATGCGCCTTGTGCAGGACCAGCCCCGGACGCTTGTAGCCCAGTTCCTCTAGCTTGCGCATGGCTACTACCATGGAACGAAAGTGGTCCGAACATACGGAATCCAGAGCCGGGCGCTCGATGATATAGTCTGTATAGATCCCTGCATACACGTCCCAATCCAGGTTCCTTATATCAGGCGCCGTGGCCGCCGGCAAAATCAGCAATCCGCGAATGCCGCGCGACTTCAAGATGGTGTTCAAGCGAGCCACCGTCAGCCCCTCGGATCCGAGCACGAATATCTCCGTCTTGAAGCCGAGCTCGTTGCCCATCTCTTCGGCTCCTGCAAACACTTCGCGGTGGTAGCGGCGAGCGGCAGATAGACGTTGATCCGAGCTTTCCAAATCGACGACCGCCAGCACGCCGCGAAAAGATCCGGCGCCGGAACGACGCATCTCCGACATCAACGCTCCGGCGAGCGGATTGTGCTTGTAGCCAGCTTCCTTGGCGGCTTTGAGCACTCGTTCACGCGTCTCCTTCTTTACTCTTGGCTTGTTGCGGAGGGCATCCGATACGGTGGTGTGCGAGAGGCCTAGGGCTTTAGCGAGTTCTCTGACAGAATTCATGGGCTAAGACAGGGGTTAAAAACGGAGGCTTCTAGCGTTCCAAATGGGGTCCTGAAGCCTTCTGACTGTCAGAACTCTCGCGGTTCGCTCGTTCTGACAAGTGCAAAGTATCAATTCGTATCAATTATTGGTTTCAAGCCTACTCCATGCTTCAGCGGCTGGCCAAAGATTGCCCCCCGCTTACCTCAGCTATTTCAGCCCCCGAATGATGACTTCCACCACAAGCAGCTCTCCTCGCGTCGCCCTCGTAGGCGTTGCTGGATACGCGGGGGTGTATTTCGAGTGGCTTAGCGAAGCGCACCGGAACGGGCTCGTGCACCTTGCGGCTGCAACGATCTTGCCTGCGGAGCGCCAATTGCCTGCCGCCCTCGAGTTGGAGCACTTGGCCGATAAAACCTACGACTGCTACGAAGCCATGTTCGAAGCCGAAGCCGGCAAGATCGACCTTTGCTTCATCCCAACCGGGATCCCATGGCACGCGCCGATGGCCATCGCTGCCATGGAAGCGGGAGCAAACGTGCTCGTCGAGAAACCGCTGGCAGGCTCGGACGCCGATGTCCGCCGCGTAATCGCGGCCGAGAAACAGCGCAAGAGATGGGTCGCCGTCGGATTCCAGGACATGTATACTTCGGAGCTCATGGAGCTTAAGCAGAGCTTGCTGAACGGCATCATCGGGCAGATTCAATCCGTTTCCATGCTTGGGCTCTGGCCCCGCTCCACCGCGTACTACAGGCGCAACGCGTGGGCCGGAAAGCGCGAGCTGAACGGCCGCTCCGTGATGGATTCGCCGCTCAACAATGCGTTCGCCCACCACGTCAACCTTTGCCTCTTTCTCGCCGGCGACACTGTCAGTTCCTCCGCCGCAGCGACGGTCGTTTCCTCGAACCTGTTCCGAGCGCACGATATCGAAAATTTCGATACAGCGGTCGTCAGCGCCGCGTCCAGCGACAACGGCGTCGCGTTTTGGTTCGGCGTCACTCACGCATGCTTCGAGACAGTCGAGCCGCGCATCCGCATCAGAGGCGAACGAGGCTCCGTGGAGTGGGAGCGGCAGGGCGTCTGTACCATCCGGCCGGACGACCAAGACCCTGTATCCATCGAGGTACCACAGTACAGCAAGTCTCGCCAAAACATGTTCGAACAAGTCGTCAGCCGGCTTAGCGACTCGAACAGCTTCATCTGCGATTCCCAGATTGCCCAATCGCACGCAGCCCTCATCGAAAGCATCCAGAGGGGAGCTGACGTAAAAACGGTACATTCCAGCAATGTCGAAACCATCAAGTCGGACTCGGACGGCCACACGATACCTGCGATTAAAGACATCGACCTTCTGTTGCAGCGAACATTCGAAACCAACAGTCCACTCGAGGACCTGAGCAAAAAAGCTGTCCACTTAAAACAATGATACGAAAAGCTTTTATCATGTCAGTCCATCCCAACCAGGAGGCTGAATACGAACGACGCCATTCCCCAATTTGGCAGGAACTGGAACAGACCTTGAAAGCTCACGGCGTCAGCAACTACTCCATCTTCCTCAACGAGGAAACGCTGCAACTTTTCGGCTACGCGGAGATCGCGGACGAGGACCAGTGGAACGCCATTGCCAGCACGGACATCTGCAAGAAATGGTGGAAGCACATGGCGGATATCATGCCAAGCAACCCAGACAACAGCCCCGTCTCCTCCCCACTCAAGGAAGTATTCCACCTCGCATAGAATTTCTCCCTCGCCACCCCTCGATGAACCATTGCGACACAGCAGCCGCCACGTCCACAGCAACGAGCTTCCCGCTCGGGCTTGGCTCCCTGTTGGACTCCGCGATGGACGAGCTCAATTCCTTTCAAAGAAGTCGCGCTGCCGGCAAGGCCTATGTAGGAGGCACGTCGGGGGGCGTGCTTTTCGGTCGGCGCGACTTCTCCCTTCTTTACCCGCTAAACAGGCGTATTCGAAACGCCTATACAGGACTTACAGGCAATCGGTCGAAAACCTTGCCCTCATTGCGGACGCGCTCTAGGTAAACTTTAAATAGCCTCGCCGTTCTTAACAAACATCGTAGATGATTAGACGTTACTCCCTCACCCTCCTCGCCGCAACCCTCTTCGCGGCCAGCGCGACATCGAGCTTTGCCAACCTTGGCCAAGACGCGTCTCTCGCCAAGATAGCGGAACCGCCGGTTTCTCCAGCCGACGCCTTCGCGGCAATGGCCGGCGAGCAGCTGATCCTCGCAGGAGGCGAATCCTCCGACATTTACGCTTACTCCAAGACTCCCGGACTCTGGGTTTCGATTGGATCGCTCGACGCGCCCCGCGCGAAGGGAACCGGCGTCACTCACAACGGATCCGTCATCCTAGTGGGAGGAACGATCGACGGCACCGCGACCGACAAGGTAACCAAGCTCACGCCCAACGGAACCGGCGTCGACCAGCAAGAGCTAACGCCTCTGCCTCGACCCATGTCGAAGCCCGCAGCTACCATCAGCGGAGGAACGCTTTACGTTTCGGACGGATCGAACGGCGACGGAGAAAACGACTTCTACACCCTCGACCTCGGCAGCCCGAACGCTTCGTGGCAGGAGATAGACAGCTGGACGGGTCCCGCCCGATCCAACGCATTCCTCGTAAAATCGGTGGAAACGCTCGCCTTGATCGGCGGCCATGAAGCAGGTTCCCTCGCAACCAATCCTTCCTCCCTTTCCTACCATGCTCGATACGGATGGAACTCCCTCACCAACGAGGGCCCGCAAGGAGAAATCACCAGCGCCGTCAAACTGGGAGACGCCCACGCAGTCGCCACGGTCAAATCCGCAGCGAACGAGGTCGACCTCCACCTGTATCACATGGTTGGAGACACATGGGTAAGTCTCGGCGAAAACTTCGCAGGGCTTCCAGCCGATACGCAAGTCGTCGGAGACAACTACAGCTTCTACATCCTTTCAGCGGAAAACTCGGGAGTCGTCACCTTCGGACAGCCCGAAACCAACTACGGCTGGTGGGACCACCTCTCCGTTGCCCTCTATTTCGTCGTCATGCTTTGGATCGGTTTCCACTTCGCCAAGCAGAGCAAGAACTCGGACGACTACTTCCGCGGGGGACACAAGATTCCTTGGTGGGCCACTGGCATGAGCCTCTTCGCCACGGGAGCCAGCGCCATGAGCTTGATGGCGATGCCGGGCAAAGCCTATGCCGGCAACTGGACTTTCTTCGCGATCAGCATCTACTCGATCCTTTGTTTGCCCATCGCCATGTACTTCTACGCGCCCGTCATCCGAAAACTGAATTTCGGAACGGCGTTCGAGTACCTTGAAAATCGCTTCGGACTATCGGTCCGCCTGATCGGAAGCACCATTTTCGCGGTCTACCAAATCCTCGGCCGCATGGGAGGCGTCTTGCTGCTGCCGTCTTTCGCCCTAGAGGCGATAGCGGGGATCCCCATGTACATGAGCGTGCCGATCATGGGTGTCGTCACCATCGCCTACACCTTCCTCGGCGGACTCTCCGCCGTGATTTGGACCGATACCATCCAAGGCTTCGTCATGATCGCTGCCGTGGGCGGTTGCTTGCTCCTCGTGTTCTTCCGCATCGACATTCCCTTCAACGAAATGTGGACCACCCTGGACGCCCAGGATAAGCTCCACGTCTTCGACTGGGGGATCTCCTTAACCGATGAAAACGTCTTCACCGTTTTCGTGGGCATCGTCTTCGTGACCTTGCTGGGAATCGGAGACCAGAACTTCGTACAGCGCGTCCAGTGCGGCCCCAGCTTGAGCTCGACCCGCAAGGCGGTCCTCACGCAGATGGCCGTAGCGGTGCCTATCAACCTGCTGCTCTTCGCCCTCGGCACCGCCCTCTTCCTCTTTTACCAGCAGTCTCCCGAGGAACTGAACCCCGCCATGAAGAACGACGGAATCTACCCGTTCTTCGCCGCCCAACAGCTGCCTCCTGGCGTATCCGGATTGGTGATCGCCGCCCTGCTCGCTGCAACCATGTCCACCATCTCAAGCAGTATCTGCAGCGTATCCAACTTGGCTGTGGACGACGTCTACAAGCGCTTCTCCTCCGCTCCGACCGAGACCAAGGCCGTCCTGGTAGGACGAGTGATCACCGTTCTGGTGGGGGTCTTCGGCATTGCCTCCGCATTCTACCTCAACTCCTTCGAGACTCCCTCCATCTGGGACCTTGCCTTGAGAGTGGTGAGCATCGTCACCGCAACCACGGTGGGCATCTACTTCTTGGGCCTCTTCACGCAGCGAAGCAACGAGATCGGCGTACTTGTTGGCATCGTAGCCGGAATGGGCAGCACCTACTACGTTTCCAACCAAGGAACCGTAGTCTTCTGGCTGTATCCAGTTGTTGGATCATTCGTCACCATCGTAGTCGGCTACCTGGTCAGCATCCTGACCGGCGGCAACAAAAAGAACATCGAGGGCTTGACCCTTGCGACGCTGAGCAAGCGAACAGGCGGACTTGATGACTGATTCTGTTTTCCTTTTCGCCTACTTCACAGGAAACGGCGAAAAAGGCATGCGCCTCGCCTCCAGCGAGGACGGTCTCGTCTGGACCGACCTCGCGGACAGCTTCTTCATCGCCCCCAATCGTGGCTTGATGCGAGACCCCTTCCTACTGCGAGGTCCAGACGAATCGTTTCACTTGATTTGGACAACCGATTGGGAGTCTCAAGATATCGGATACGCTTGCTCGAAAAACCTGATCGACTGGAGCGAGCAGAGACGCTTGCCCGTAATGTCGCAGATCGAAGGAACCCGCAATTGCTGGGCTCCTGAAATGACTTACGATCCCAAGCAGCAACAATTTCTCATCTACTGGGCCTCCACCGTAGAGGGGCGCTTCGAGGAAAACGGCGGCAGTTCGGAAAGCGACTACAACCACCGCATGTGGAGCGCCACCACACGAGACTTTGAATCCTTCAGCGCCCCCGCAGTCTACTTCGATCCCGGCTTTAATGTCATCGACGTCACCTTGATCCACAAGCCCGGCGGACAAACCCGCCTCATAGCCAAGGACGAACGACTCCATCCGGAAAAGAAGAACCTCTTTACCTGCCAGGCAGACACGCCCTACGGTCCCTTCTCCGCTCCGAGCGCCCCTTTCACCAAATCCTGGGTTGAAGGTCCTGCAGCCCTAGAAACCGGCGACTGGACCTATGTTTTCTACGACGTGTATCGAGACAAGCGATACGAAGGTAAACGCACCAAGGACTTCATCAAATGGGAGGACGTGTCCGACCAGCTATCCTTTCCTCAAGGAGCGAGACACGGCAGCATCGTTACCCTGACGCGGGCCGAATACGAAAAGCTGAAGAGCCAATTGTAGGAACTGGCCTTCCTTCCGTCGGAACGAGACGACCACCTACTTGAAACTCACGTCCCAAACCCGGCTGAACTTCGAACGCTCTCCCGCTTCGTTTTCAACGGTAAGCGTGACGACGTAGTGACCGGTCTTAGCGTACTGGTGGGTGGGATTCGCTTCGCTCGAAGTCTGGCCGTCTCCAAAATCCCAGCGCCACTTGCTCACATCCCCGAACGACTCGTCGTAAAAGGCAACCTTGCGCGCCTCCCGGTCCAACACTTGGCACCGCCAAGACGCCTTGAAGCGCGGCAAACGATCCCGCTCCCGCGGCATCAACCGGAACGCCACGAGCTCATCCGCCTTGCCGTACATGGTATGGCTCGTGGAAAGATTCCAAAAACCGTTGTTACGCGTACTATCGACATCGTCGTAGTCGATGATCGCCCAAGCGAGCCCGATCAGCTTGTCCTCGACCAACTTGCTTTCGACTGAACGGTCGGGGCCGTGCGAGCTCGCGTAGTCGAAGGGCGTGATCCAAAACTCTAAGGTCAAGGTACCTGACTCGCCGGGCTCGAAATCGTAACTGTATGCGTAATTCGCATACGGCAGCTCCTTAATCCACTGGCCCGGCCCCCACAGCATGCACCAGTCCTTGTCTTGGGCAGGGGTGAATATATGGTAGTTCTGGGCATGGGTTCCATGCATGGACATCCATGCCTCCGTCTCGCTGATGTGTTCCGCGTTGTTGCGGAAACGGTCAATCAAGGGACCGCCTGATAGGTCCGCGTCGACGACCACCTCGAAGGTATCGTTCTTCAACCCGGGAAGCGAGAAGTCCCAATAGTCGTCGTAAGCCTCGTACAGGAAGTACAGACGATTCAAGCCCTCAACCCAAGCAACCTTGACCTTCACGTCGATGCTCTCCGGCAAAAGCCCCTCGTGCTTCCCCGAGTCCTCCCACAGCTCCTTGGTTCCCACGACGTACTCGTCCGGAACCTGAGACCAATCCGCAGCGTCACCGTCGATTTGCGGAATTTCGTCGGGACCAAATTGGTAGACCTTAAACTCGGCGTCCGGCCTTTCCAGCGCGGAGAGGCTTAAGCTTGCAGAAGCGGCGAAGAGAGCAAGTACGGGGCGATACACAAAATAATGGGTTGATTGCTACTTGAGGGACTCGATCTTCAGATCGGAAATACTGAGATGGCTCCAAACCGTGCGGAAGCCGAACCAGCCTTTCTTGAGAGGCTTTTCGTCGACGTATTCAAAAATCAATTCGCCATCTCGGTAGTACTGAGCCTTTTTGCCATCGGCGACAAGCACGATGCGATAGGCCTTGTCGGGTTGGATCAGGTATTGCTCTTCCGAGAGGTCGAAGCCGGGCAGGAGCGGCTTTTCGCCACGACCCAGGTACCTGCGAAACCGGGTGGTCTCGTTAAAGTTTCCTCCATAGCCGACATAATAGAGCTGCAAGCCGTCGTACTGGGCGAATGCCCCTTCTCTTCCGTGTCCTGCGGCAAACAAGTCGTGCACGTGGTCAATGTCACTGGCCATCCAGAAACAGTTGATGTCCGAAATGCGTTCGGTCGAGTTTGCTGTCACCGTATAGCTGATACGCACCGGAGCCTCGACGGGATGCTTGTACCAAACCGTGCACCCCTTCTTGTCGCGAATTTGCAATGCCCCGTCTTCAACAGAAACCGATCCACCAGGCTGCTGTTCCACCACCCAATTTTTCAGCGATGGCTCGAATGCGATGTTTCCGTAAGGAGAGCCGCTCGGCTGAGGCTTTCCGTGACTTGCGCAATACGTCATACTGGCGAGAACTAGTGTTAGAAGCGTGCGGGGTATCATTCGCTGCTGCAGAGTAAGACAATAGAACATAAGGACAACGAGACGCCTCTCTGACCGTCAGATCAAGCAAAATGGGAGGGCAGAGCGAGCATGGAAGACGCAAACGGCCACGCGGCGCCTCAACCCACGGCCGCGCGGCAGGAGCCGAACGTCCGCGGTCGCGGGCTTGTGGAGCGCCGCCCTACGTTGAAAGCCCTTCCGTCGCTAGGAAACCTCGATGATCTTCGATTCGTTCGCCGCCAGGGAGACGGAGAATTCGCCCTTCGGACTGAGCACCACAGTTTCCTGAGGCTCGTTGGAGTTGTTGATCACGACCAGCTTGCCGGCCTTTTCATAGTAGGCGCACTCCGTGAAATAGTTGCTGCACTGCCAATGTTCCATCAACTGCTCCTTGCTTGCCGACCAAAGGATCGCTCGCAGCAACAACCTCACGTTCGCCGCGTCGTAGCGGTAGCCGGCGAGATAGACGCAGCGTCCTTTCTCGAAGCTTCGAACCGAGAGGGCTGGCGTTCCGTTGGCAGCAGCGAGGACTTCCGTCTGCGTATCGAACAGATAGATACCGTCTACCTTCTTGCCGAGCTCCAGTCCATCTTGGTTGTCTTGCAAGATGAAGTGGTCCGCATTCGCCTCGAATTCGAAGCGGTTGAAGGCTCGCGTGCGACCGAGCTCACGATCCACTCCCAGAACATGAGAAAGCTGGAAGTACTGGGAACTGTGCCGCTGGGCAGTGGGCTCGCCCACCCCGATCAGTCCGCCACCATTGGCCACGAACTCGGATATAGCTTCCACAATGCGAGGATCCGACCAGTAGTCTCCGCCGGACCAGGAATCGTCGACAAGACCAGCGTTGATCACGACATCGATCGACGTATCCACTCCGCCGTTTTCGAGAATGTCATCGAAGGAGATGAATACGGTCTCCACCGACATGCCGGAAAGAGCTTCCATCACCTCGTTGTAATAGTTGCCGCGATTGAAGTGCCCGCAACACGCCCAAGCACGCGTATTGCCCCAAGCCGTCAGCAACGCTACCTTCACGGGAGCTTCCTGAGAGGCTCCCTCCAGGTGCAAATTCCGCAAGGCTCGGAACTCGTGCCCCATCGCCTCGATATAGTCGACGAAGTCCGGGTGGTTCTCCACCAAGTGCAAGTAGCCGCCGAAGCCGACGCGATCCACGCCCTTGCGCAAGAGGGCGCGGCGAATGTCCGTCCAGTAACGCTTGCACTCGTCCGTGGGCTTGCCTCCTGGCAAGAAAGAGGGTTCGCCGTTCACCCCGGTCGGAAAGAGGTAGGGATGCATGCGTATTTCGCGGACGGATACAGCGGGGCATTCCGCTACCTTGCGGGCTTCGAAGCCGTTGAAAATGCCGTCGATGATCCCGTCGAAACCGAAATCCTTAAAGCGCTCGTTGTAGGGCTCGATGCCGATCCAGTGGTCGTTGTAGAATACGAAGGCTAGCTTTCCGGCCTCGTGGATCATATCGATGCACTCCTTGCCGAACTCCACTACGAACGCGTTCACGAAGTCCATCCAGTCGCGGTAGAGCTTGGAGGGAACCTTGTAGGAATTGTTGTAGAGCCCCGCATTCACGAAGTCCTCGCTCTTGGGCCGATACCCCTTCTCCTTTTCGAACTGGCGTATCGCTCCTGTCGATACGGAGAACTCGTAGGATCCCCAATCGTTGACGATGAACTTTTGCTTTTCCGGATCCCCCCAGAACCACCAGAAGTTGTAGAACATGGAGGTCAGACGCACCACCTTGGTATGCGGATGCTCTTCGAGCCAACGCTTCAGGTAGGTGCGAATCTGGTCGCGGGCCTCGGGATAGATCGGGTCGATCGGCATCAAGTGTTCCTTGTCCCCCCAGTCGTTGGTCACGTGGTTGTACATGGAGATCTCCTCCCAAATGCGGTAGCAGAAGAAATTCACCGTGTAGCGATGCCACTTGACGGCCTTAGCGATGGTCACCGCGCCCGAGGCAGCGTCGAAACTCCAATCGCTCACGCTCACTTCCTCGCCGGTCGTCCGGTCGAAAACCTGCCACCATTCCTTCGGGTCGTCGTCCGCATTGATCACCAATTGCTCCTTGAAATAGCCATCGAGCAAGTCGACCGAAACCGTGTCCGACGCGGCCGTGACAGGGCGGCTCATAACGCAGCATTGCTGCAGCTTGGAGCGGTTCGCCTTGGCCCATTCGTTGTCCGCGCGCACCAAACAGAGCGTGGAATAGATGTCGTAGTCGGACTCGATGATCTCGGGCGAAAGCTGGGTTCCATCCGAGTCGCGGATGACGTCCGCCCCCCACTTTTTGGCAAGCTCGAGCGTGAGCGTTTCGTAACCGGCTTCGCCTGGGAGCGTGAAGCCGCCGGTGTTAAGTGATCGATTGTCCATACGATGTGATTGAGTGGGAGGGTAAATGGTTGCGGACGCGCCGTGTTCAGGGTTTGTTTGCTCGTGCAAGTGCGAGCCCCTAACCTAGCACCTTCCTGAGCGTTCGGATACAGCTGCCGCTTTGTTGACAGTCAGAATCCTTGCGAATCGCTAGCTTCGGTCGCCTGCTTAGCTTTGCACGCTTACAATCGCCCACTCCGACCATGCCCCAAGAAAACATTACCCCAGGTTTCACCTTTCGTAGTTCAATATCCTCAGGCCTGAAATGGCTTTCCCTCTGCGCAGCAGGCGCGGCTCTTTGCGGGCTATCGTACGCCGCAGATTGGCCCGAGCCCACTTCAACCCAGAAGCCATGGACCCGCTGGTGGTGGCATGGCTCGGCCGTCAACAAGCAGGAGATCACGCGAGAGCTGGAGGAATTTAATCGCATCGGTCTCGGCGGCGTGGAAATCACTCCCATCTACGGGGTGCAAGGGCTCGAAGCGCTGGAAACCCAATTTCTCAGCGACGAATGGCTGGAGCTCATAGAACACGCTTGCCTGGAAGCCCAACGCCTCGGCATGCAGGTGGATATCGTTCCCGGAACCGGCTGGCGCCTTGGCCACGAATTCGTGCCCGAGAGCGAGCGAGCGGTAGAACTCAAGCTGCACAAGACCGTCACCGACGGGCACGTTCACTACGAAATCGAGCCGGAACTGAGCGGCGAGCGCGTAAAGCGTCCCGCCCCGGGCGGATCGGGCTACACCATCGACATGCTGGACCGCGACGCGGTCGCCAACTACCTCGACCGCTTCCACCAAACCTTCTTCAAGAAGCTCTCTCCCAATCTCGTGCGGGCCGTCTTCCACGACTCCTGGGAATACGAAACGGACTGGTCCCACCGCTTCGAAAAGGAGCTGATCGAGCGCGGCCGCATGACCTCGCCCCAAATGTATTCAATATTCGATACGGAGCGCAGCGACATCCCGCAAGAAGACCTCGAGCGCTGGCGCTACGACTATCGCATGACGTTGGAAGAGCTGCTGCTGGAGAACTTCAGCGACACATGGGGGCAGAAGACGCATGCCTACCACCTCTTTACCCGCAACCAGGCCCACGGATCCATCGCCAACCTTCTAGACGTCTACGCCAAGACGGACATCCCGGAAACGGAAATCTTCGGCGACAGCCAAGACTTCCTCATGCACAAGTTCTCCTCTTCGGCGGCTCACGTCACCGGCAAGAAGCTTGTATCCGCCGAGAGCTACACTTGGCTTTCCGAACATTGGACCAGCGACCTGGCCAAGATCAAGCAAGCCACCGACTACCTCTTCCTGTGCGGGGTCAACCACCTGTTCTACCACGGCACCGCCTATTCGCCTGAAAACGCCGAATGGCCAGGCTGGGTCTTTTACGCCTCCACCCAGCTCAACAACCGCAATCCGCTCTGGAACCACTTGCCAGCCTTGAACACCTACATCGCCCGCGTGCAAGCCGAGCTCCAATCCGGACACTCCTACGCCGACGTCTACGTCTATTCCCCAATCGCCGATCCCTACTCGGAAGTCCCCGGCACCAAGCTCCGCCAAAACATCGACGGCAAACGTTGGTTCAAAGGCACGGGCTTGGAGCGCACCTCCCAAGCGCTCTGGGACGCCGGAGTCCACTTCGACTTCATCTCAGATCGCCAGATCCAAGGCTTGCTGCTCAGCACCCAAACACCGCCCACCATCGTCCTTCCTTCCCTCAAGCGCATTCCCCTCCACACCGCCAAGGCCCTCGACCAGCTGGCCCGCCAAGGCGTACCGATCCTTTCCGTGGAAAATCCTAGCGACTGGATCGTTCCGGGATACAAGGAGCACGAGCAACGCCAGGCCCAGCTAGACGCCTTGGTAAAGGCAGCCCTGCAAAGCGGTCGTTTCGTGAGAGGCACGGTTCAAGACATCGCCGAGCTCGCCCCCGACACCTGGCAAGCGAACAGCTCCTTTCGCTGCATTCGGCGTATCCACGAAGATGGCACGCAGAGCTACTTCATCGTAAACCGCAGCGCCGATAGCGAGACCGCCACCCTCTCATTGCCAACGACGGCCGACACCGTCCGTCGTCTCGATCCTTGGACAGGCGAAACAGGCGCCGTAAGCGTCGAAGATGGGGCTCTAGCCCTAAGCTTGGCGCCCTACCAATCAACGATCATCAAAGTGGCCCCCAAGTCACCAGCGGTCTCTCGATTCCCGGAACCCGCCGCGATCACCACGAACACCATCGAGCTGCAGAGCAAGTGGCGCCTCAGCTTCCTCGAAGGCGGACCAACGCTTCCCGCGGCCCGCACTCTTGAAAAACTCCTTCCGATCACCGAACTCGGCAATCCCGACCTGCAAAACTTCGCAGGATTGCTGGCTTACGAAAACAGCTTCCGGCTCAGCAAGCCCCAAGCGGACAAGGCGATCGCCATCGACCTAGGCGAACTGAGCAGCAGCGCCCAACTGTTCGTCAACGACACACTGGTCGGCACCAGCATCCAAGCCCCTCACCTTCTCAGCATCCCGGCGAGCGCACTCAAGTCCGGCAAGAACGAGATTCGCGTCGAAGTAGCCACCCTCGCCACCAACCGCATCCGGCACCTCGACCGCACCGAGACGCCGTGGCGCATCTTCAAGGACATCAACTTGGTCAACATCGACTATCGCGCCTTCGACGCATCCGATTGGGAAATCGACGCATTCGGCTTGATCGGACCAGTCGTACTATCCCAGTAGGCAGACCGAGACACCGCGAGCAAGCGAGAGCTTATGCCGACGAAGCCTGTACTCCCCTGACTGTCAGACCTTGGCCTTGTGGTAAACCAGTAACACACCCATACTAAAACGCTCCTCGTAAACCAATACCTTCGGAGCGAAACAACCGACCCCATGCCCCCAATGCGCAAACATCTACTCTCGTTCACAGTCCTTTTCCTCACGCTGATCGCCCCTTCCTATTCCGCTCCGCAAATGGAGAAACTCGATCGCGGACTCGTCGCGATTCACAAAGCCGACGGCAAGGTCTTCCTCAGCTGGCGCCTGCTCGGTAACGAGCCCGCGGATACGGCATTCAACGTTTACCGTAACACGATCGCTCACGAGCAACCCACCGACTGGGGAGCTTACGCGTCGCGCCGCGACCGGCGCGACGGCATCGTCAAGCTGAACGAGCAGCCGATCGATGGAGCGACCCTCTTCGTCGACGACAATCCGACCTTGCATCGTAAAACTGAATACACGGTTCGCCCTGTTAGAAACGGCAAGGAAGGAGCCCCTAGCAAGCCATTCACCTTCGAAGCCGGATCAAGCGCTACCCCCTATTTTAGCGTGCCGCTTCAAACTCCCGAGGGCTACCACGCCAACGACGCCTCCATCGGCGACCTCGATGGAGACGGCGACTTCGAGATCATCCTCAAGCAAGAGCGCCGCGCCCAAGACAACTCGCGCAGAGGCATAACCGATCCCGTATTCCTCCAGGCATACACCCTCGAGGGAGAGCTATTGTGGCAAATCAACCTCGGAATAAACATTCGAGCAGGAGCCCACTACACCCAATTCATGGTCTACGATTTCGACGGAGACGGAAAGGCCGAGCTTGCTTGCAAGACTGGGGACGGCACCACCGACGGGCTTGGCAACGTCATCGGCGATGCGGATGCAGACTACCGTAACGAAAACGGATATATCATTACAGGCCCAGAGTACTTGAGCGTGTTCGACGGTCAAACCGGCGCCGTTCTCGATACCGTCCCCTATGAGCCATCGCGCCACCCCACCATCGAAAATCCGTCTCCCGACGAAATGAAAGAGATCTGGGGCGACGGATACGGAAATCGCATGGACCGCTTCCTCGCTGGCGTCGCTTACCTCGACGGCAAAAAACCGAGCCTCATCATGTGCCGCGGCTACTACACGCGCACTGTCGTCGTGGCCTGGGACCTGCAAGACGGCAAATTGAAGCGGCGTTGGCTTTTCGATAGCGACGCCACTCCAGAAAACCGCCCCTACCGCGGCCAAGGAGACCATAGCCTTTCCATCGCCGACGTGGACTCCGACGGCAAACAGGAAATCGTCTACGGCTCGATGGTGCTCGATGACGACGGAACCGGACTCTACTCGACCGGCTGGGGGCATGGCGACGCATTGCACGTGAGCGATTTGGTGCCAAGCAACCCGGGACTGGAGGTTTTCAACATTCAAGAACGCTTCGACGACCAGGGTATGAACATGCGCGATGCCGCCACCGGAAGGCCTATCTTTACGGTGCCCTCCGTCAAAGCTGCCGACTCAGGAGGAGACAAAGGCGAAGGTCCCGGACGCGGAAACTCCGTGAACATCGACCCCACCTACCCGGGAGCCGAAAGCTGGGCAGCCGGAGCAGGTATGACAAAGGTCTTCAGCGCCGCGGGAGAATGGATCTACGACAAGCCGCAAGGCCTGCCTACTAACTTCGCGATCTGGTGGGACGGAGACCTGCAGCGCGAGCTGCTCGACCAAAACTTCATCTTGAAATTCAATCCGGAAACAACCGCCCTCGATACCTTGCTCATCGCCCACGCTTGCACCTCGAACAACGGCACCAAGGCAACCCCCGCTATCAGCGGAGACATCTGGGGAGATTGGCGCGAAGAGGTCATCTGGCGAACTCGCGACAGTTCGGAATTGCGGATCTTCACCACCACCATCCCAACCGAACACCGCATGCCAACCTTGCTGCACGATCCGCAATACAGAGTCGCGCTCGCTTGGCAGAACGTAGCGTACAACCAACCCCCTCACCCCAGCTTCTATCTGGGCGACGAAGCTCCGTTGCCGACCCGCCCCCAAGCGGCAGTGGTCGACAGGTAAAAGGGCTTGCCACCGTGCGTCGCTAATTGATTCCTGTAACCAATGCCTCTGATCGACAAACCCCTACCCGAGCTAAAGACGTACCAAGGGATCAATCCGCGTCCCCAAGATTTCGATACCTACTGGGACGAATCCCTCGAGGAGCTCGCAGCCATCGATCCAGCTCCGGAGCTTCGCCCGAGCGATGCAATCCACAGCAGGAACGCCGACTGCTTCGACCTGACCTTCACCAGCATCGGCGGAGCCCGCATCTACGCCAAGTACCTGCGACCGAAAAACGCTCAAAACTGCCCGGCTGCTCTCATGTTCCACGGCTACAGCGCGGAGTCCGGCGAATGGAACGACAAGCTCGCCTACGTAGGCGAGGGCATCGCCTTGGCGGCCATGGATTGCCGTGGCCAAGGAGGCCTGTCGCAAGACGTGGGAGGCACCCTGGGAACGACCCTGCGCGGCCACATCGTGCGCGGCCTGGAGGATCCCGATCCCAAGAAACTGCTCTTTAGGTCACATTTTCTGGATACAGTGCAGCTCGCTCGAGTCGTCGCCGCCTTCGAGGAAATCGATGCCGAGCGCATCGGTTGCTTTGGCGGCTCCCAAGGGGGAGGGCTCGCCCTCGCCTGCGCCGCCCTGTCTCCCCTGATCAAGCGCTGCGCCGCGTTCTTCCCTTTCCTCTGCGACTACCGCCGCGTCTGGGAAATGGACCTCGCTAAAGACGCCTACGAAGAGCTCTCCTACTATTTTCGCCGCCGCGACCCTGCGCATAAAACCGAAGACGCCGTCTTCGAGAAGCTCGGATACATCGACTGTCAACACCTAGCGCCCCGCATCACCGCCAAGGTCCTCATGCAGTCTGGCTTGATGGACACGATTTGCCCGCCTTCCACCCAATTCGCAGCCTACAACAAAATAGGTTCCGAAAAGGACATCATCATCTATCCAGACTTCGCCCACGAGGTTCCCACCGGCGGCTGGGATCATGTCTTCAATTTCCTGACCAAACTGTAACCTCAAAAGATCCGATTGTCGGAAAACGACCTCAGTACGGCGCACTACCTATTGGCGCAGGACAAAAAAATCACCGCCCGCTCCCTAGCCCGAAGCACCGAACACCAATCCAATGCCTTTCTACCGCAGCCTATTACTCACCATTCTCGCGATGGCTTCTACACTCAACCTGTTTTCCGAAAACGAATACCCGAATCCCTTGATTCTCCAGCGGGCAGACCCCTGGATCCATAAGCACGAGGACGGCTACTACTACTTCATCGCCACCGCGCCCCAGTACCTGCGCATCGAACTGCGCCGGGCCAAGACCATCGCCGGACTCGCCACCGCCGAACCGAAAACAATCTGGGAAGCCCACGAAACGGGCATCATGGGAAATCACATCTGGGCCCCGGAACTGCATTTCCTCGACGGCAAATGGTACATCTACTTCGCAGCCGGCGACGCTGACGAGAAATGGCGTATCCGCATGTACGCCCTGGAGAACGAGGCCGCCAATCCGCTGCAAGACAGCTGGGTGGAGAAAGGCGAAATCAAGACAGCCTGGGACGATTTCGCCCTCGACGCGACCATATTGGAGAACAAGGGAAAACGCTACTACGTCTGGGCGCAAATGGATCGGGAGATGGGGGTGAACTCCAACATCTATATTTCCGAAATGGAAAATCCGTGGACCCTAAAGGGTCCCTACGCGATGCTCACTACGGCTCAGTTCAGCTGGGAGCAGATGAAGTACAAAGTCAACGAAGGCCCCGCCTTCATAAAGCGGAACGGCAAGATATTCATGACCTACTCCGTCAATGCCACGGACCGCAACTACCGCATGGGGCTGCTCTGGGCTGACGAAGACGCGAACCTACTCGATCCCGCCTCCTGGACGAAATCTCCCGGCCCTGTTTTCCAAACCTCCGAGGACAACGGAATCTATGGCCCCGGCCATAACGGATTCACCACCGACGAGGACGGAAACGATATTCTCGTGTATCACGCCCGAAACTACAAGGATCTCGAGGTAGACTCACTGCGCGACTGGAATCGCCATGCCCGCGTCAAGCCGTTCACTTGGACAGAATCCGGCTTCCCCGACTTCGGGCAACCGCAGCCAGACACTCCTGCCAAGCAAGCCGACAAGCCGCTTTTCCGCGACCCTATCTTCGACGGAGCTGCCGATCCCGTGGTCATCTGGAACGAAACACGCGGCCGCTGGTGGATGTTCTACACGAACCGCCGCGCCAAAGCGGAGGGCCTCTCCGGCGTCCAATGGGTTCACGGTACCCATATCGGCATAGCCGAATCCAAGGACCAAGGAGCAAGCTGGGAACGCCACAGCCAAGCCGCGATCCATGGATTGCCAAAAGAATTGCAGGTAGCAGACCCAACCCACTGGGCACCCGAAGTGATTCGGGGCCCCAAAGGCGACTACCATATGTACCTGACCTTCGTGCCCGGCGTATTCGATAATTGGGGACACCCTCGCGTCATCGTCCACTTGACCAGCAAGGACCTCGAGAACTGGAACTACCAGTCCACCCTTCCCCTCGTAAACGAAAAGGTAATCGACGCCTGCGTGTTCCAACTCGGCGAGAACCACTGGCGCATGTGGTACAACAACGAACTCGACGGTAAATCGATCTACTACGCCGACTCCACCGACCTCTACAATTGGGAGGACAAGACGAAGGCCGTTGGCGACAAATCCGGCGAAGGTCCAAAGGTTTTCCAGTGGAACGGCTACTATTGGATGGTTACCGACGTCTGGTCCGGACTCGGCGTTTATCGATCCGACGACGCTCTTAATTGGACACGCCAAAGCGGCGACAACCTTCTACAGCACCCTGGTTCCGGCGAAGACGACGGAGTCATCGGCGGCCACCCGGATGTCGTCGTGCAGGGCGAAAAGGCCTACTTGTTTTACTTCACCCACCCCGGAAGAGCCGACAAGTCCTTGCAAGATGGATACGAATTGAGACGCAGCTCGATCCAGGTTGTGGAGCTCAAGTTCAAAGACGGGCGACTCGAAGCAGACCGAGACCAGCCGACCTTCATAAAGCTCGACCCTCGATACTCCTACTAGAGCCTATTTTGACGGCTGTTAAAGGACAGCTCACCGTCATGGCGAGTGAGTTGATCGCTTGTGTCCGCCTCCTTACGTAGCCGCGGCAAGACTGGCTTGCGCTGCGAAGCGGTCTGCGATGGTGAAGCAATAAACGTATCCAGCAGACTAACACAGGGCTTAATTCTTACTGTCAGACCCTAGCTGTGTTGGAAATGTCACTAAGCAGGGGTTTGGTCATCGTCATACATTACCCACCTCACCCCGTGCCGTGCTTGGTACCCCCAATCGCAGCCTGAATGTCGGCGGTCACCGTGTTCGACGGGCCACTTCGCGTGCCTTCCGCTCAACATGCAACCCTGTCCGTTTTCTTAACCTTTGCATCAAACCTACTACTCAAAGATGAAACAAACGAAAAAGAACCCTATACCCCGGTTCCGAACGACTCTAGCGCTGTCGCTATTGCTCGGAGCCGCTAACGTTGGCTACTCGCAAGAGGTAGACGACGATGACGAAGTATTCGAGCTATCGCCGTTCGAAGTCACCTCGTCGGAAGATGACATTGGATACTACTCAGAGCGCACCCTAGCAGGTAGCCGCCTGAATACCAAAGTATCTGATTTGGCTGCCTCCATCACGGTTGTCACGATGCAGCAGATGGAAGACACCGCTGCAACGGACCTGAATGACGTTTTCCTATATGAATCGAGTACCGAAGGATTCGGAAACTTCACGGCTACCAGCGGCAGCTTGGCTGACCGCGGCACCATCAAGGATGCCGGTGCTGGATACAGTTTCGCGAACTCTGGTGAATCCGCATCTGCTGGATCTTCGAACCGCGTACGCGGCTTGGCGGCTCCAACCATTACGCAGAATTTCTACAACGCACTCGGCGGAATTCCTTTCGATTCCTACAACACGCGGTCAGTGGAAATCAATCGGGGACCTAACTCCATCCTATCTGGATTGGGAAGTCCTGCAGGTATCGTCAACCAATCCACCGCAAGCGCAGCTATCGGCGTAAACAGCACCCAGGTGGTGTTTCGTTTGGACGATCGAGGCTCCGTTCGTGGCAGTTTCAACCACAATCAGTCGCTTATCGAGGACAAGCTCGCGGTTTACGTAGCTGGTCTGAGAGAAGAGGAGCGTTTCGAACGCAAACCTTCTTACGACAACACGACGCGTTTTTACGGAGCAGTTCGCTACGAGCCGTTTGAGAAAACCAAGCTGCGCGGCAGTTTCGAAAGGTACTCCAACAACAACCGTCGGCCTAACTCCCTCACGCCGCGCGACTTCGTAACTCCATGGCTCGAGGCAGGACGACCAGCGTACGACAACCAAACACTCATGGTTACCAAGCTGGATACAGGAGAGCAATTCGGCCCCTTCGTATCGAGCGCCGACAGTCCCAGCTACGAGGAAGGCATGATCGCAGGAGGTGGGGGCTTTTGGAATCCTGACAGCCCAACATACGTACCCGGCATCGTTCCTTCGCGCGCTTGGACATCTCGCCCGATCGTTCAGGTAAACCCAGATGGTACATCCTACGCCTACGAAGGATACGCACGGTACGGGTACAACTCGAACTCGAACTATCCGCAGAGCTTGGCAGCACCGGGAACCGACGATCGCACGGACGCTGACTGGGCCGTATACGACATGCAGCACACGTTCTCAGACTTCTATAACTGGGACAGAAACGTAGCTAACTTCGTCGCGCCTCCTGTGACCGATAAATCGGTCTACAACTGGGAAGAGTACAACATGCTAGCCATGAACTACGGATCGAAGGAAGCTGACACCTACAACATCGAGTTCGAGCAGGAGATTCTCGAGAACCTTCACTTCTCGGCCGGTTGGTTCCGTCAAAACTACTCGGACGTTCAAAACTACACCGTACAGCAGCAAACTGGCGCGACTCTCTACGTCGACACCAACCTAAACCTGCCGAACGGTCAGCCAAATCCGAACTTCGGCCTCCCCTTCTTGGAAGACTACCTTCCTGACACTTGGACCAACGAAATCACCAACGACAACATGCGCGCTCAGCTTGCTTACCAACTCAAGCTTGCGGATAATGATAATTGGACCAAGTGGTTGGGTAACCATAACTTCCTAGGTTTCTACTCGAATCAGAAAGTCGAAAGCCTCCGCTTGCGCCTCCGTGGCACTACGGTTGGAGGGGATGGACGCTTCCTGCCATGGAATGATCTGACCACCACAGGCAACTGGCGCTACTACGGCAACAGCGCGCGTCTGTACCGTAACTACTACCTGGCGAGTCCTGGAGACCCGCAGGCCACCGTTACAACAGGTGCTCCCACACACTGGGGACAACCACAATACATGGGAGCCGATTTCGAAGTGTACGATCAGTTCGGCGGTCCTAGCAGCTATCCTGTAACGCTCTACAACTGGGAAACTGGCCAATGGGAGCAGACGAACACCGAAGTCGCGACCGTGCTGCACGATGCAACTTCAGGCCGCAATATTCGCGACCTAGATTCGCAAACGCTTGGCTGGCAAGGTTACTTCCTCGACAACCGTATCATCGCAACCGCCGGCTGGAGAAAGGATGAGGTCGATCTTCGAAACACCGTTGGGTCGGCTGGTCTCGGTCGTGCCGAGTTTACCGACGCTGGTTTTGTGATGCCTGAGGCAAGCTACAATCGTTGGTCATTCATCGATGGCGAAGGAAACGAAGTCAAAAACGAAGACTCCGTCGAAGGCGAGACTTCTTCCTACGGTGTCGTTGCTGTCCCATTCCGTTGGGATGGTGGAGATTTCCGCGTTCACTACAACGAATCGGACAACTTCAACCCACCAAGCTCAGCCCAGACAGACGTCTTCGGCAATCTGTTGCCTAAGCCAACAGGTGAAGGTACTGACTACGGTTTCAGCGTCACCGCGTTCGACAACAAGTTTACTGCTAAGTTTAACTGGTTCGAGAACTCCGCTGACAACGACCGCACCGGCGCGGCAGGTACACTCATCGACCGCCTTACCCGTATCGAGCACCGCTACCTCCGCCCTTGGGCAGAGCAGATCGCCTACCAGCAGCTAGACTTCCCAGGCATAGATTACACCGCAGAGGCACCTGAAGGAGGGCGTCCTGAACTCACCGAGACGCAGCAAGCTCAATTCGAGTCACGCGTTGAGGAGCTCACAGGACTTCGCTACGACTGGCCATCGGGCCTGAACTTCGGCGCGACTCAAACGACGATTGCCGAGGGTATGGAAATCCAGTTGATCTACAACCCAACCAAAAACTGGAATATGAAGATGACCGCCGCGCAAAATGAGACAACGACTCAAAACGTGGCGCCTCAGTACGACGCTTGGGCCGATCTCCGTGTTCCCATCTGGCAAGGACTTAACTCACCACTCACCGCGGCAAACGACAAGAACAACGATGGTGACAACGATCCAAACACCTTCATGTTCAATGGAGTGCGTCCAGCCGACCTGAGCACCTTCTGGAGCGCATACGGTTACGTAGGAGACTTCGACATAACAAACCCATCAGCACAGTGGGGTAATGCCGAAGACTTCCACGAAGCAGCAGTTCTCTCGCAGGTCGCTCTGGCTAAAGCGCAGGAAGGCGTAGCTTCTCCAAACGTTCGTGAATGGCGACTCAATCTGATCTCCAACTACCTCTTCACCGACGGCGCATTCAAAGGCCTCGGAATTGGCGGTAGCGTACGTTGGGAAGACCAGGCAGCTATCGGTTACTACGGATACGCAGCAGGAGATGATCCAAACGTCTTGAACGCTCCAGATCCAAGTCGTCCGTTCTACGACAGCGGCAACACCAACGTTGACCTCTGGGCTTCCTACTCCATTCCGATCGCAAACGAAAAGGTTGATTGGAAGATTCAGCTGAACATCCGCAACGTGCAGGACAGCGGCGAACTCCGCCCTGTGTCGGTTGACTACGCTGGCAACATCAACGCCTACCGTATCATCGATCCACGTCAGATCTTCCTGACGAATACCTTCACATTCTAGGTCATTATCTCCTAGTATTTGACAGCGTTAAATCGTAATAATCTTGGTCGCTTCCGTTTCGGCGGAAGCGACCTTTCTATTTCCCATGCCCGGCCCCAAACTAAGCGTAATCATACCCGCCCACAACGAGGCGTCGACAATTCGAAAAGTCGTCGATGCTCTATGCTCCACAGAAATAGCGTCCGAAATCCTAATTGTAGACGATGGAAGCACAGACCAAACTTATGCTGAGCTAGAAAAGATCCGGCAGGACCGTTCCACTCTCGTCCGTATCCTGAAACACAATACCAAATCGGGGAAAGGCGCCGCAATCAAAACAGCGCTCGAGCACGTGACAGGAGATGTCGTAGCCATCCAAGACGCAGACTTGGAATACGACCCTAAGGATCTTCCCAAACTATTGGAACCGTTCCAATCCTCCGATACCACCGTAGTTTATGGCTCGCGTATATTAGGTAACAACCCAAGGTCCAACAATCGCTTTTACTGGGGCGGACGATTTCTAAGCTTCGTAACAAGCCTGCTCTATCAAACACGTATAACCGACGAAGCCACCGGCTATAAGCTGTTCCGCACCGAAACCCTTCGTTCACTTAAGCTCGAAAGCGACGGTTTCGAGTTCTGCCCGGAGGTGACCGCGAAACTGCTCCGCGGCGGCCATAAAATCATAGAGCTCCCCATCAACTACCGCCCACGCACGTTTTCCGAGGGAAAGAAAATTCGCTGGTATCACGGCCTAACCGCAATCAGCACCCTTCTCTCAATTCGACTCGCACCCCCAAGCGACAAGTACAGTTCAAGCGTATCCACTTTTTTGAGCGTTGCTCTCCTGTCCATCTTCGTTCTCTCCGCATGGAGCAACATTTACAAGGCTCCCTTCGTGCTCGATGACCTTGGGTCCATCCGAGACAATCAAACCATCAAGGAGCCTTTTAGTCTTAGCTCCGCCCTTCAACCGCCCCATAGCCAAGGGGAAACAGTCGGGGGCCGACCGCTTCTTAATCTCAGCCTTGCAGCTAACTACCAGATCAGCGGCCTCGCCCCTTGGAGCTACCATGCCACGGATATCTTTATCCACCTACTGTGCGCGCTAACGCTGCTTGGGCTCGTCCGCAGAAGTATAGACATTTGGGAAGCACATCGGAACAAGCTCCCTTTCAATCGCGACAGTGTGGCCACCCTGGCCGCCCTACTTTGGGCAGTGCATCCATTGGCCACGGCCGCAGTGAGCTACACCGCCCAGAGAGCGGAAAGCTTGCTCGCCCTCTGCTACCTATTCGTTCTTTACGCGGCAGCTAGGAGCATTCGCAGCAGTCGCCCCTATCTCTGGACCTCAGCAAGCGTTATCGCTTGTTTCATAGGAACCGGAGTCAAGGAGGTGATCGCTACCGCCCCGCTCGCCGTCATCTTGTTCGACTACGTTTTCCTTCCCGATCGGAGCCTAAAGCTACAACTAAAGCGAAGATCCCTATTCTATCTCTTCTTGTTCCTATCATGGATCCCCTTGGCTCTTCTCATGCAATCCACTTCCGGACGAGGAGGCACCGCGGGACTTTCCTTTGGAGCGGATTCCTGGGAATACCTCAAAACGCAAGCGTGGGCTCTCGTCCACTATTTGAGGCTAACGCTTTGGCCCGATCCGCTGGTCTTCGACTACGGAAGACAGTTCCTGGTCGACGAACCCACAAAATGGATACCACGAGCAATCCTGCTTGCAGTCCTCCTAATCGTTAGTCTGTTCGGCTTTATTAGACGGAACCCATTCGGGATGCTAGGATTGCTTTGCTTCATCTTCCTTGCCCCAACATCAAGTTTTATCCCCATTGCAGATCGCGTTTTCGAGCACCGATTCTACCTTCCGCTCGCTGCCGTTTGCGTCGTTTTCGTAGTAAGTATTTCGATACTTTCTAGACGTCTCGCACTTGCGTTCGTACTAGCCGTCTCAGTCGCTGGCGTGTATGCGATTTTGGATCGCAATGAAACGTACAACAATTCGGTGTCTCTCTGGAAAGACACTGTAGCTAAGGTCCCCTCAAACTCGAGGGCGCACAATAACCTAGCTACACTGTTGGTCGAAAAGGGCGAATATGCCGATGCGATTCGACATTTCGAAAAAGCGCTCGAGCTCTCCCCAAACGCCCTGCTCTATCACAATTTCGCCAACACACTCGCGCTTGAAGGAAAGAAAGAAGAGGCGATCACGGCGTACCTCGAGGCCATTAAGCGGGACCCAAGCCTTTCGCGAGCCCGCTTGGGATTGGCCGATACTTACCTTGCCAATGGGCAGGCGGGCCCGTCCATACAGCATTACAAGAAATTCCTAGCTGATAACCCAGAATACGTGGCCGCCCGCAGGAAACTTGCCACCGCGTATCTAGCAATTGGAGACAGGGAAAACGCTCTAGCGGAATTTGCATACATAGTGGAACTCCGGCCCGACGATGCGCAAGCGCACTTCGACCACGGGGACGTGCTTGCCCAAAATCAAAAACTCGAAGCCGCGATAGAGGCATTTGAAAGGGTCATCGAGCTCGACGCCAACAACTCTCAAGCTTTTGGGAACTTGGGAAATCTCTATCTAATGCGAAAAGACTTCGCTCAAGCAGAAGAGCAATACACGCAGTCCCTATCGATCAAGCCCACCGCTATGATCCATACCAACCTCGCAATCGTCCACTTATACACCCGACGTGCTCAGTCCGCGAAGTCGGAGCTTCAAAAAGCGTTACAATTGGACCCAGAATATGTGCCTGCCAAAAATCTGTTGAAGAAACTCAACTAGAGCTCTTTAGCGAAAGTCGATGGATCCGGGATTGCCAGAGTGTAACAGTGAATCATCCCCATAAAATCCGTCAACACGGTGCAATCGATCCAAATCTGTTCCGCCTTCGGACACGCTGAGCGGTATGCCGCTGCTACTTTAGTTTCCAAAGCCTCGAACATCGCTTGTTCGCTCCCATCGCGCCCACGAAAACGAGGTATCAGCACGACCTCCTCTCCCTCAGGATTCTTCACGTAAAGGCTGTTTACGTAGGAGCGGTAGTTGACTTGCGGTTCCACGTGCTTAGCTAGCAGGTTCTCGAACGAGTCGCCAAGGTAAGTTTCAATCACCCGGATCTGGTCAATTTCCATTCGCCAATTAGAAATCCCCGTCACCTCTTTCAGTCGCGCTTCGATCCGCGGGTTGATCTCAAAAGCCTCCCAATTCTCCAGAGCGGAAGCAGGATCGAAACGCATGGCGATACGCTCTTGCCCGATGAACGCCTGCAAGGCGTTCAAGAAGAGCTCTCGCCGAACCTCCTCGTCGCTGTCCAAGGCCGGCGGCGGCATCGGCACCTTCACGATCTTCACCCCCGGAAAGGCCTTCCTCACAGAGGACTCGTTACGGGCAAACCGAGACTGCAGCTCTCTTTTGAGGTAGCGGTGGTAAGCACGCGTTGACGCGATCCCCTCCGGCGGATCGGCGAGTAAAACAACGTTTTCCTGAATTGGATGCACGATGAAATCTAAGTGCTCGATCGTCTTGCCAGGCAGGTTCTCCAAAAAAACAATTGTATCCACTCCGTAATATTCCCTTACCAGAGCACGAAAACGCTGACTCACTCCTCCGTTCGCTCGTAAGGTAGATTCTGATACCAGCGCTCCGGACGAGGAAACTGGCAAAAAGTCTCCCCCCTGCAAAAACAAGGGCGGACGTGAAAGGGCGGTCGCAACTCCCCACTTCGCCTCCAGGTTGCCTGCCAAAAGGCTGGGAATGCGGTCGCTTCCTTCCAAACCTCTTAGATTACTCAACTCCTCGACCATCCTGAAATGTTGCTGAATGGGGTCTTCCGTCGTCTTAACGTCAAACAACAGGCCCCTCGAAGCCCCTGGATCTCCCACGCTTGCATCTAGCAACACCAGGCTCTGGTCCTCGCCCACCGCGAACTGCGGACCAAAGTCCCGCATCCAAATTGAGAACGCTTCGCTGGACTCCAAGCTAAGCCGACCAAGAAAAGGAGCAATTCTTGCATCGGCTTCCAACTCAGCCCAAAAGCTCCCTAAGATCCGCCGATCCAAGCGATGATGAAAAGCGATCACCTCCACCCGCGGCAATAGAGCAGCCAAGCTGTCCTTGAACAAGGCATCCAAAGCGCGATCCTCTTGCAGTTCTCCGAGCGGCAAAGCCAAGGCAACCGCGCGACTCGCTTCCCAAGGCATCAAAAGTTTGGATACCGGAACCGCTTCCGTTGGCTCGCGATAGACCTCGTCGTACGACTCCGAAACGTTCTCCCAAAGAGCCTCTTCCCCAGCAGGCAATACCAGTGACGGGCTACCAGACTGGGCTGAAGCGATACTCGAGAAGCTTTCAATAAGCAAGACGCAGCAAACGCTTTTCGCGATATAACGGAGGGTGGCAGGAAGACAGTTTTGAGGACGCTTAATAGACATGAACAAGAGCAGTAGACTGTAGGGCATCCGCTTCCCAAAACGAGCCGTAAATCCGTAAAAAGAGCGGTATTTCCTCGCTTAGCCCGAGAGACACCAGAGCCACTGAACGAGCCGGACGGCAAGCGCTGCAGCGCCATTTACTCGGGCTACACTTTAGCGCTAGGACTTGCGCGATAACATTCTTCGCCTTCGTATCCGGTATCCATATACGCTTACTCAATCCGATGTCTCGCCGTGAAATCCTCGGTAACCCACCCGCAAAATAGCTCGCTTCGCATCTCAGCCATCACCGTCCCATCAGAATGCCAAAGCAAAGCCGTCATTGGCTGTCGAATACAACTCTCGATGTAGCTGATATCCCAATAAAATATTAAAATACTTAATTGGCACAGCATTAGTTTGCCTGAAACAAATCGAGAATTCCCCTCGTACAGGGCAGGACTGGCTCAATGCGAACGGTCGAGCGCAAATTTAATGAATTCGTCTGCTGGTTGATAAGCTTACAATCTGTGCGATATTGGGGAGGTCCGTGAAGGGAGCCCCGCCCCAGCGGCACTCTCACGAATGCTCGAAAATATCCTCAAGGAATTACTCTTACTGTCAGATTGCAGTACGGTTGGCAAAATTAGAAAACATACTTTTAAACTTCTCAGTACCACCCCGAGTTTAAACACTTACCCCACCCCAGCCCCTTAAAAACCCAGGATTACCCCTTAAAATCCTGCGAAAGAGTTAACCCCAATACTCTGTAAAGCCAGACGACCGCTCGGCGTACCTGCGTGTGTGCTCGAGAGCGATCGTGCGTCATCACTTTGCATCAAACCTACTACTGAAAGATGAAACAAACGAATAAGAACCCTATACCCCGGTTCCGAACGACTCTAGCGTTGTCGCTATTGCTCGGAGCTTGCACCGTCGGATATTCGCAAGAGACCGACGATGAAGAAGTGTTCGAACTATCCCCGTTCGAAGTATCGCCCGCAGAAACTGACATCGGGTACCGAGCAACCAACACCTTGGCCGGTACTCGAATGAACGCCAACATCAAGGACCTTGGATCGTCGATCACGGTGGTGACTGCCCAGCAGCTCGAGGACACCGCAGCTGTGGACTTGAACGACGTTTTCTTGTACGAATCCAACACGGAGGGTACCGGAAACTTCACCTCGTTCAGCGTCGTCGGAAACCCGCCGACCGTCCGAGAAAGCATCCAGCAGTCCCCCGCTCAGGCTAACCGCATTCGCGGTATCGGCAGCGCGGAACGGGCAGTCAACTACTACACCAGCCTCAGCCAAATCCCGGCCGACTCCTACAACTTGGAGCGCGTCACCATCAACCGCGGACCAAACTCCGTCTTGTATGGGCTTGGATCCGCTTCCGGTCTCGTCAACACGACCCCGGGAAAAGCGACTATCGGCTCGGAGCTGAAGCGGATTCGCTTCCGTCTCGGAGACGATTCCTACCGCGGTTCCTTCAACGTCAATCAGACAGTTGTCGAAGACAAGCTGGCAATCTACGTGGCGGGCATGTACCAGGACCAAGAGTGGGCTCGTAAACCCTCGTTTGAGCTGACACGCCGCTCCTACGTTGCTGCCACCTACAAGCCCTTCGAAAATACCAAGATCACCGCAAGTGCAGAGTGGTTCAACCAAGACGCAAACCGTCCGAACTTCACTCCGCCAAACGACTACGTCTCTTCGTGGATCGACGCTGGGAAGCCGAGCTGGAACCCGATCACCCGCACTGTGACTCGAGGCGACGGCACCACCGCGGTCGTAACGGGAATCCGTGACTACCGCGAGGCAGGCTCGCTGAACAATCTAGCCGACGGAATTAGCTTCGACTGGAACAACACCCGCGCCGCCGTTCTCATCGAAAACGGAGACTTCCTGGGTCGCTACCAACGCGGTGTTCAGAATAATGGTCAGGCATTCGGCGTAGGCAATACCAACCTCGATTACCTCGCCACGACCCTCAATCTGTATGAGACGCCTGGATACGATCTCTGGACCACGTCGCAAGTGAACGACAAGTCGATTTACGACTGGGACAGCATCAACATCCTCTCCGCTAACTCCGTATCAAGCGAAGCGACCACCTACGAGCTCGGATTCCAGCAGAAGCTGGCCGAAAAGCTCTACCTCGACATCGGTTTCTTCAAGGAAGACTACGACGAAGACGTGAACAACTCGATGGGTGAACGTGGAGTACGCGTTGATCCCAACGAATTCCTGCTCGACGGTTCTGTGAATCCGCACTTCGGGAAGGTTTATGTCGATTCCGTCCAAGCCTCCCCCATGCACCGGGCGGCTAACAATGAAATCCTTCGCGCGAACTTGGCTTACGAATTGGATCTCACCGAGCAGGATAACATCTTCCGTCACCTCGGAAATCACAAGTTCAATGCTCTTGCACAGAATCGCAAGTTGCGCAACCAGTGGGCGCGTTATCGCGAAGCGGTCATCTCCGATCATGACTGGGTGGATACAAGCCGTCCGGTATTCTCGCGCGGTAACAATGCGGCTCTACTCACCAAGTTCTACTACGTGGGTGAGGACGGTTCCATCGAACGGTCTCCCGGCTTGGACGGTGGCTTCCCGGACCATCCGGTATTCGGAGCCGCTTATCCAGAAGGCAGCGTTGGCGGTTCCTACTCGCTTCCCGTCACCTACTTTAGCCCAGATCCAGCTGGCACATTCGTCATCGATGGTGTGAACGGAGAATGGGTAACGGAGGACACAACCGTAGCTGCGGCCTTGCACGATACTCGAGCGGATCGACGTGAACTCGACTCGCAAGGCGTCGTTCTGCAGAGCTTCTTCTGGGACGATCGCATCGTCACCACGCTGGGTTGGCGCAAGGACAAAGCGTCTGACCAGTTGGGCGACATTGCTCCCACCAACGGAGCTGGCTTCCGCACCTTCGCCGAGCTCGATAGCTGGGATGACTGGGATCCCATCGAAGTTGAGGGCGAAACCAGCACTCGCGGGGTCGTCTTCCACGCCTTCGACTGGATGTCCCTACACTACAACGAGTCCGATAACTTCAGCCCAGCATCTGCCGCGGTCGACTTCTTCGGAGATCCCCTGCCAAAGCCAACTGGCGAAGGCGAGGACTACGGCGTGACCTTCAACCTCTTCGAAAACAAGCTGGTCACCAAGATCAACTGGTACGAGGCAAGCGAGAAGAACTCCCGTAACCTGCCCGGAGACATCGGCCGCTTTACCTGGCGCTCGCGTCGCGTTGAAGACGAAAGCTCATGGGGCTTCCGCGACTTCCTCGAATGGAAGATTACAGAGCGCGACGGTCTTCCACCTCGTGGCGAGGAAGGCAGTCTAAACAGCATTGGTTTCCTCGATGGAGGCATTCTTAATCCTGCCTATCCCTACGCTGAGGAAATCATCGAGCGTGCGATGTATCCTGAATCCTACTACGATGGACGCACAAACTACAGTGACACCGCATCCGCTGCCGCTGAAGGCATGGAAATCGAAGTCATCTACAACCCGCTTGAGAATTGGACCATCAAGGTCACAGGCAACAAGCAGGAGTCCATTTACTCGGACCTTGGCTTCTACACCACAGAATGGCTCTATGGCGTCGGCGGCACATTCGAAAACCCAATCGAAGGCAGCCGCGTCTGGCTCTGGCGCGACTCTCCGGAAGCTCAGTTTACCTACACCGACGGAGATGGCAACACCCAGACCGGCAATTGGTTCAACGACAGAGCGTCCCTCTGGGGCGGCAGCAGCCAAATACCTGGCGAATGGTTCCAAGGTGTCGTCAAGTCCCTGCTCGACGCGGCAATCCTGCGAGATGGGCTCCCTCGTCCACAGGTACGCAAGTGGCGCTGGAACATCCTCACCAACTACCGTTTCAAGGATGGAGGACTCAAGGGACTGGGTATCGGCGGTTCCGTTCGCTGGCAAGATAAGGCAGCCATTGGTAGCCGTGGTATCGACACTACCGGAAACGGGAACTTCGATTCCTTCGACGCCTTCAATCTCATCTACGACGATGGCGACACGAACCTCGACCTTTGGGCTTCGTATACCCGAAAAATCTGGGACGACAGTGTGAACTGGAAGATCCAGTTCAACATTCGTGACGCGTTCGACAACGGCGGACTCGACCCGATTTCCGCAAACCCGGACGGCTCCACGAACGCCTGGCGCATCAACGACGGAGCTCAGTACTTCCTAACGAACACCTTCGAGTTCTAGGTCGTCAGAAGCTTCAGTTCAAAGATCTGTTTCAAGCGCCGTTGGCTTTCGCCAACGGCGCTTTTCTCTTTCTATTGGGAAGCCCGAAGCTATGATTTCGCAGAAAGTATCCAGATACTCACCATGTCAAAGCACTCCAGAGCCAAGTACACTGCCCTAGCCCTTTGCCTGTCCCTGGCGGCAAGCATAGCCATCGTATTCTGGCCTAACCCACAGGCGACAAGTATCCAAAGTTCATATACTAAAAACGATTCCTCGAAGCTGGATTTCGATTTCCTGGCACGCAGGTCAATCGGAAAGACAAGCGAATCCGTACCTTGGATAACCCATATCGCCGCTCACGACTTGGATCGAGACGGATACCTGGACCTTTTGGCGTGCGACGCTCAGGAAAACCGTATCCAATTTCTCAGGCAAACGAAAGAAGGTGAGTGGATAGAACAATCCCTAGGGTCGGAAATCGAAGGCCCTGTCCATGTCGACTTTGCTGATATAGACGGAGACGGAGACACGGACATCCTCGTCGCTGCCATGGGCATGGTATTGCCAAATCGGGAACGCATCGGATCCGTAGTCGTCCTAGAAAACCGTGGCAACCTGAACTTTCGTAACCGAGAAATCCTCTCAAACACAGACCGCGTCACGGATGTGAGAGCCGCTGACTTTGACAAAGACGGCGATCTCGACCTGGCAATTGGCCAGTTCGGTTACGACCGAGGAGCGATACGCTGGCTGGAACAATCCTCCCCTTGGAATTTCAAGTCGCATGACATCCTCCTCAAATCCGGAACGATCAACGTCGAAACAAGCGACATAGACAACGACGGAGATTCAGATATCATCGCCCTGGTTTCACAAGAATGGGAAGAAGTGTATTGTTTTTTTAATGACGGTACAGGCGAATTTCGCCCAGAGATCCTTTGGGGATCTACCAATCAAGACTACGGCAGCAGCGGCCTGAAGTTAGCCGACCTTGATCGAGATGGAGATCAGGACATTTTATACACAAACGGAGACGGCTTCGATTACTCCAATCCAGGGCCACGGCCGTGGCACGGAGTGCAATGGCTAGAGAATAGAGGAAACGGTTTCTTCGTCCGTAAGCCAGTGGGTCTGATGGCCGGCGCATTCTCTCCGATCGCTAGCGACATCGACCAAGATGGCGATCTGGATATACTCGCGAGCAGCGCCTGCAACGAATGGGGCAGCAAAGATGCCTTTTCGCTCGTTTGCTTCGAAAATGACGGCCAGCTACATTTCACGAAACGCCCCTTGGCGCTCTCACCGACCCACATCGTATCTATCATCGCCGAGGACCTCGACGGGGACGGAGTCCAAGAAATAGTCTCCGCAGGGTTCCATGCCTACCCGCCTTGGGATGACACCAGCAGAATTTCAATTTGGAGTCCGCAATGAGAGCGCCATCTACCAAAATGCTCATAGCGATAGGCTGCGCCTTGCTCGCATCGGCCATCGTTTTCCGCTTTTCCTACCTCGACGCTCCTCCGGGAACCAGCGCGAAGCAGGGCGTTCCCGGCGTGCCTGAAATCTCTTCGATGCGCCATTTGCCGAGCTCGTTCGATCGGCGACTGAGCGAGCTCTACGAAACCGCGAGACGAGATCAAGAGTCGCCCCCAGCAAAGAGGGAAATCGCTTACCTGTATCATGCAAACGGATACTTAAGTGAAGCTTGCCAAATATACAATCTAGTCATGGGCGATCCGACCTCCACCATGGACCAACAATTTGCGTACCGCGCCGCTGTTGCCCATCTAGACTTCGGCTCCCAGGACCAAGCTCTGACAATTCTGAACCAGCTATCCAGCGCTTCGGACTACGCACCTGTATTTCTAAAGCTCGGGGATGCCTTTCTTAAGCGTGAGGAAATCGAACTCGCTAAGGACGCTTATCTTGAATGCCTGCGGCTCAATCCTGCGCTCGGCCATGCCGCGCTGGGACTCGCCCGCTGCCACATGCGCGAGAAGCGATGGAGTTCGGCACTCGAAGCGCTTGATCGCTCCCAGCTTTCTTTTTCGACCATACATTCATTGAGAGCCGAGATATATCGAGAACTCGATGAAATCGAAAAGATGGAGGATGCCCAACATCGCGTCTACCTCGAAAAAGAATTCTCGGAGCCTTCCGACCCCTGGATGGCCACCCTCTACCTCGAATACTGCTACGACAGTTACCAACTGCTCGTAGCCTCCGAAATAGCTCGAGAATCCGGACAAGCTGGACTCGCCGCGCAGTACATCGATCGAGCTAAGACTGTGGCTCCAGAGAATCCCAAGGTACTCATCGAATCAGGCAGCTTGCTCTACGCGGCTGGAGACCTCGGAGACGCTCTCAAAGCCTTCCGCACTGCGACCGATCAAGCGGAAGCTCCACCTGCTGCATTCGTTGGCTTGTCAAAGGTCCTAGCAGCAAGCGACGATTTTAAAAGTTCACTTGGAGCCCTGCAACGCGGGCTCGAAACTCATCCCCGAAGCCCCGAGATTCACAACGCCCTCGGAGAGCTCTACCTAACCGAGAAAGAGCACGGCAAGGCGCTCAAAGCATTCGAGCAAGCCTTCGCGATCAATCCGAACGATCTCGCAAGCGTTCGAAATCTTGGCACCTTGCGACTCGCCAAAGGCGACCAGCAGGGACTGGATTTATTGCGCGACTACCTTCTGAGGCAGCCTGATGATACCGACGTCGCGCTCTTCGTTGCCCATCACCTGATCGAGAGCCGAGGTGAACCCGCTGCTGCGATTGCCCTGCTTGAGAAAAGCTATCATGCTCATCGAGATCCGCCCCAAAGGCTCGGCAACTTCTATGCATCCGCCCTGCAGAACCTAGCGAACGACCAAGTTAGGAATAGGCAAGTTGAGGCAGCCATAGGCTCGCTCGAACGAAGCCTAAAGATATGGCCCCAAAATGCGCAGGCGATGGCGAACCTCGGAATGATTCACGCTCAGCTAGGGAATAAGTCCAAGGCATTACCCTTATTGCAAGGATATATAAACCTGCGTCCAGATGACGCGACCGGTTGGCTGAACCTAGGAAAGGCCTATCTCATTTCAGATCGAATTGACGAAGCAGTAGCAACGTGGGAGACTGGTCTCGCGTTGCCGCGATCGACCAGCAACTCCTCCACTTTTTCGGAACTGGAAATGCTGGTTCGACGCTTCAAACAATAGAAACCAAGCCAACGGAGGGAATTATGTTACTTGGATCAAGATACCACAAGCTCTTGGGACCGGCGCTGCTTTATCTCTTGTCAGCGGTCAACACGTCAGCCGAATCAGAAGAGAGGATATACTATTATTTCGTGGGAATGGATATCTCCATTTTGCACAAGGACACGGACTACCAACTAGTAGGGGTCGACCGTAAAAAACTAAGTTTACAGGGCGAGACTGACACGGTGGACCTTCCGCGAAAAAAGGCCGGTCAAATCCGACTCGTGCCCAAGACTCGCATGAGCGAACACATCGCAGGAGTGGGAGAAATCCAAGCAATCCAAAAAAACTCGCCCCTCACTGACCCGAAACTCGTTTGGCAGTCCGCCGTTTCCAAAATGGAGAACGACGCCCGCATCCAAGAGGATCAAGTCAGGGCAAACGTTTACGCTCGCATGCAGGCGGCCGCAATGTCAGGCGGCAATACGACCGCTGTATTCAACCAAGGCATCGACGAAATCGAAAGCGCGATGGAACAAACCAGTCGCATCGAAGACTTCGCCCAACAAATGCCAGCCGACATGAAGGCCCCATTTGACGCAGTGCAGTTGACTTTTGACCTTCAACTTCCTCCAGGCCTCGAGGCTCCCTACCTCGTCGCATTTGTCGATTATCAAGAGCCGGGCAAACAACCTATTATTCGGCGCCCAATTTTCCGTGAATTGGACGCCAAAGAAACGAACATCCAAACGATCACCATCGACGAGGACGGATTTCCTCTCGACTTCACACTCTTGGGAACATCGGTCGCTGTCTATGACGGCAACCAAGAAATCGCTACGATTCGTTCACCAAAGATTGTTGGCCTCCCTCGCTCCGAAGCCATCAAGTTCATGAGAAACGCACGCGCGAACAAAAGCCCATCGGGCAGCCTAGCGGCTGCGCCCATTCCCCTTTTCGCGCCAAGCAACTTCCTGAATTCCCTCGACTCCAAGATTTTGGATACGCAAATCGAAGTCTCGACGGACGCGAATGGGAGGGCTCAATCCCTGAAAATAATATCTCCTCAAAAGAGCAAACTGGAGTCGGACGTTCGAAGGCTATTGCTTGACGTTCCTTTTTACCCAGCGCTGGAAAGCGGACAGCCCATTAAAAGCAAAGTGACGCTCAAAATTCGCGATTTCATTTCCTGAGAGACTGCGGAAATTCCTACAAAGCGCTCGCAACACGTGGCTAACGGGCGATTTTGCTGACCCTTCGTCTTACTGGCCCGCCGCGGATCCCGAGAGCTGCTGCATGAATTGCAAATATGCGGGCTCGCTGGGCTCCAACCTCAAGGCCTCCTGAAGGCTGGCCCGGGCTCCCGCCACATCGCCCAATCTGGTCTGCATGACGGAGAGGTTGTACCACCAGCGATGCTGCTCGGGCTCGATGCGAAGGGCTTTCTTGATCGAGCTTGCGGCCTCTTCCATCTTGCCTTGCTCCGCGAGCAGAAGGCCAATGGAAAAAGGATACAGCCCAGAGCTTGGATCGTAAGCGCTCGCAATTCGCAAATGCTGCAGCCCCTCGCTGACCAAACCGACGCGATCGTAGAGGATCGCCACGTCGTAGCGAATCGGCGCGCTCTTGCGATCGAAGCTGACTGCAAGCTCGCCGTATTGCTGGGTGAGCTTCGCATCTCCTAGGTTCGCGGCTTGAGAGGCAAGCTTCAGGGCTCCAGACGGGCGGTCCGCGTTGTAGAGCAAGTACTCATTGTACTCCTCCCTCATTGATTCGCTTAGGTATGGGCTACTGGCTAGCGTATCCGCCGCTTGCATACGAACGATTCGAGAGGGATCCTCCAAGGCCTCCTGTAGGGACTGGAGGCTGTCTTGTCGCGAACCAAGCAAGAAGATCGCAGCGTCACGCACGATCGCATGCTCCGAATCCTTGTACTCAAGGGCAATGTCGCGAACCTCTTCCAGTTGCGTAAAACCTCGCAACAGACGCAACCAGCTCGCCTGCCAATAGTGGTTTTCGGCCGCCTTCAATCGTTCGATTATGAGACCTGGGGTAGCTAGAGAGCCTGTCCAAGCCTCGCTCAACAAATGGGCTCTACCCCTCAGGTCCTCAACTCGATCCGACTGTCCCCACCATTCATCGAATCGCGCCAGCAACTCGTCCGTCTCCATATCCTGGTGACACTCGGTGCAAGCGTCGGGCGTGCCAAAGGTTTTTGCCATGTAGGGGTCCGGAATCGTAAAACCATGGTCGCGCCGCGGATCGCGAGCCATGTACGGCCTCTCGGGCATGTGACAGGCCACGCAGGAATCTCCGGTTGAACCAATGGGGTGACGGCTATGCGTCGACAAGTCCACAATGCTGGCCCCCAGGTTTCCCGTACTGTGACATTGGATACAAGTCGCGTTCGTATCCGCCGGCAGTTTCAAGGTCGCTGCATGCGGGTCGTGACAATCCATGCAAGAGACGCCGGCATGCCCCATGTTGCTGTGCATGAACGAGCCCCAAACGAAATTCTCCTCGTTCGCCTTGCCGTCAGGGAAGTAAGCCGTCGGGTGGTCGTAGAGCATGAGACGATAGTGGTCCTCGAAAGACTCACCCGCCTCGAAACCTCCACCGGACAGCTCTTCTCGACGAGCGTGGCAGCTGGCGCAATTCTCCATCATCACCCGCATGTCTGGCTTTTCCGGAGCGACGTAGTCGTCCGATCCCGCGGTCGCCACGTGCTGCTCCATGTCCGAGTGGCAGGCGATGCAGCTGATCCCCTGGTGAGTCCAGCTACTTGCGTAGCTATCCTTTGCGGGATCGTAGTTCTTTTCGTACTCGGTCGTGTGGCACCACGCACAATTGGAGTTCCAGTTCATTCCCTGACCGGACCAATGCCCCCACTCGCCCAGCAGGCGCTCCTCGTCTCCGAAAACGTTGAACCACTCCTTCTTGTCGACGTCCCATGCCATAGCGTGGGCCTGCCAGCGGCCTCGATCGCTCTCCACCAGCGGTTGCTGCAAGGGAGTCAAGCCGATCACCGCCTTCGCTTTCGCAGGCAGGAATTCCCCGTCTGCGTTCTTTTCCGCTATGAGAAAAGCTCCCTCCTCGTAGCTGACGCGATACTCGCGCCCAGCCGCATCCTCGAATTCGCCCACGCCGTAGCGGGCGGCATCCGTCTCGATGTCGACGAATCGGTTCGCGTTGGCGTGATGGCTGCCGACCCAAGACTTGTGCTCCTCCTCGTGGCACTTCAAACAGGTCTCAGGCTGGCGCCAATCGCCGTGCGGGTCCGGAGCCGCCACCGGTCGCTGCTGGGTGGCGCTTTCCGGCGCCTTTTCCAACTTGGTGCAACCAAAGACCAAGGCCATTACCACCACGTAAGCGGCGCCTAAAACAAAAAGGGATTTCTGGGGGGAGTATCGATTCATGCGACAACCCCATCTAACAATCCATTTCTGCCGCCGCTTCCAGAATAATCCTGCCTGCTTCCAACTTTGGAACTCCCACGCAAACAAAAGTTAGACAGCGGCTCGACCTCGACCATGCTCGGGCCATCTTGCAAAAAGCCACTCGCCAGTTCCACAAACTCGCCCGCGGACACGGATTTACTGCAGCCCTCCTCGCCGTCGCCCTTGCCGCCTCCCTCGCCCCCGAAGTCGGAGCCAACGGCGGCCCCCTCCACCCCGAGACCACTACGAAGGTCGCGGTCGCCCTGACGTTTCTGATTCAGGGCTTATCCTTGCCCACTCGCCAATTGCTCGCCAGCGCCGCCAAACTGCGACTGCACCTCTTCAGCCTGTTCGCCATCTTCTTGCTGGCCCCCCTGAGCATGATTTGCTTCCTGCTCGTATTTGGAACTTGGATTCAAGCCGACCTTAAAATCGGATTCCTCTATCTCTCCACTTTGCCGACCACTATTTCTTCGGCAATCGTGATGACTTCCAATAGCGAAGGCGACAGCTCAGCCGCCCTCTTCTCCGCTACCTCCGCCAACGTGCTCGGCATCTTCGCAACCCCCATTCTCTGCGCGAGCCTGCTCAGAGCTTCCATCGACACCGCGATTCCCCTCGCCCCCCTGATAGCGAAACTCTCCCTGCTGGTGCTTTTGCCCCTTCTGATCGGGCAAGCGGTCCGTCCTCTGGCGCGAGCTTGGGCTCAAGCGTCAAAGCGCCTCTTCAAGCGGCTGAGCAACGCCTTCGTGCTGTATATCGTTTACGCAGCCTTCTGCAGCAGTTTCGCCAGCGGCATCTGGCAAGAGGTCGACGCCACCGAACTGCTAGGAGCCCTCTTCCTATCCGCATTGTTCTTGTTACTCTTCTCGGGACTGGTCTGGCTGGCCAGCCCCTTGGGATCGCCCCAGCTGCCGGAACGGATCGCAGCCTTCTATTGCGGTTCGCAAAAAACGCTCGCTGCCGGCGTTCCCATGGCGACGCTTATTTTCGCCGCATCCCCAGGCGAGGAACAAGCAGCCTCCCTAGGCCTGATTATTCTCCCCCTGCTCTGCTACCACGCCTTCCAGCTTTTCTTGGCTGGAAGCCTTAGTCCCCTTTTCGCCAAGAAGGTGTCCGGTTGACCTGCCCCCGGACAAGGGCTCTCGAGCCTAAATTCGCATGCGACGTATCGCCATGCTTTGGCCAGCGACCGCAGTGGCCGCCAGCTAACCCCGAGCGTTCTCGATCCGGCTCATTCCATAGAGCGAACCGAGGATCAACGCGCCTCCGAGCACGATTCCAATCCCTACCGACTCTCCGGGGACGAAGAGCGCTGACTCCAGTACTCCGCAAAGCGGTATCAGAAAACGGTAGGCAGACAGGACATTGACGCTGTACTGCTCTATCAACCGATTCCAAAGGGTGAACGCCGTGGCCGACAAAAAGGCGAGGTAGAGCAGAACCCAAACTGCTCCCAGCCCCAAGTCCTGCCAAAATCCCTGCCAGCCGCCCAACCCCAGCAAGGCCAAGACCAATCCGCCAACGAAGAGCGAAATCGAGGTGATCGCTCGGCTCCCGTGGAACGCGGAAAGCTTTTTGAGGCCGATTGCTCCAAACGCTCCAGAAAGCGAGGCCAAGAGAAAGGATGCCGCCCCGATCGCCACCTGCCCGCTCCCTGCTCCGGGAGCGTAGACCGCTACGCCGATTCCAACCGAACAAAGGACAATTAACCCCCATTGCTTCGCATTCGGAGCTGACGTCTTGAGGAGAAACGGAGCCAGCAGCATCCACCAGAAACTCCCGCCTCCCGCCAGCAGCGCCCCCAATGTACCGCTGGAAACGCTGAGGGCGTAGTAGAAAAACACATACTGAAAAACCGTTTGCCCCAGAATCACCCAAACGAGCAAGCCACGGGGAGCCTGGCGCGCGGTCTCGAGCACCGAGCTGCGGCAGAATGGCACGATCAGCAAACCCGCCAGCGTGAATCGCAATCCCGCAAAAAGCATGCGTTCGCCAAATCCCTCGATCGCCAGCGCCTCGTAGCTCAATTTGATCACCGGAAACGCGCTACCCCACAGGGCGGCGCAGACGAAAACCTGGAAATAGAAGCTGAGCGTCAATGGTCTCATGAACAAACGCCGCCAGAAAGAGTCTCCCACCTTTATCTCGCAACTCCAAAACGCCCTTCCAACCCTAGTGCGAAAACGCGCGACCTGTTTCGGGTCCATCAAGTGGCGCATGACTAGCTTGCGCGCCATAGTCTCCCAATCGCGGCACCCAAGCGAAACTCGCCCGAACGAACGCAATCTCCGCTCGCGGCAAGCCGTTTCACCTACTGTGCCGCCGCAGTTCGCCAATCCCCTTGTCCCACGTGCCTAACGGACCCAGACCCAAAAACGACAGCCCATCGGGGGCAACGCCCTTCCCTTGGATTTGGGTCACCCTTCTGTGCCTCTTTTTGCTCAACGCAACGAAGGCTGTAGACACCGTTTCTATCCTCGCCGAGGCCCCAAACCTCGAGACGGCGCATTCGCTCTACAACTCCGGCCAATACGAAAAGGCAATCGAGTACGCCCAAGCTGCCAAAGACCTGGATCCTTGGGTCATCGATTGGGTCGTCATAGAAGCCCGTTCCCGTTTCGCTCTCGGCCAGTACGAAGAGGCCTACGAATCCCTCGACGCCTACGTCAAGGAACGCGCCTACGAGATCCGGCCTCGCCTTCTCCTGCGCGAAGCGGCCCTCTACACGGGCCGTCCCGAAGAAGCTGAAAGACAAAAGGAAGCCCTCGCTTACCTCGTCAACGAACGTTCCCGCCGCTACGGCTACGACCCGGAAAACCTCGTCGCTATCGGCCACATCGCCCTGCTGTTCGACGTGGAGCCTAAGCTCGTTCTGGAGAACTTTTTCCGCCGGGCCCAAGAGTTCAGCAGCAAACCGGTTTCCGCCTTTTTGGGAACCGGCAACCTCGCCCTCTCCAAGGACGACTTCAAACTCGCCTCCAAGGCTTTCCAAGAAGGGCTCGTCGAACATCCCGGAAACGTCGAGCTTCTGTCCGGTCTCGCCGCCGCCTTCCAAGAGGGCGATCGCTCCCAGCTGCTCAACTTCGCCCAGCAGGCCCTCGCAATTAACCCTCGCCATTCCCCCACGCTGATTCTGCTCGCCGAACATTTGATTGCCGCGGAATCCTACGAAGCCGCCGAGCAAAACCTGGACGCCGCCCTGCAAACCAATCCCAAGTCCCCGAACGCGCTCGCCTTGAAGGCCACGCTTGCCTACATCCGCAACGACAGCGAGGAAGGCGACCTCCAACGCGCCAAAGCCCTCGCAAGCTGGAACGGCAATCCGGAAGTCGACTACCGCATCGGCAAGCAACTCTCCCGCAAGTACCGCTTCAGCGACGGAGCCAGCCACCAGCGGATCGCACTTGGCCTGGACGACTCCTACAATCCCGCCCGTATCCAGCTCGCCCAAGACCTCCTGCGGCTCGGAAAAAACGACGAGGCCTGGCCGCTCGCCGATGCCGTGCACGAATCGGATCCCTACAACATTTCCGCCTACAACCTCGTGACGCTGCGGGACCGCCTATACCACTTCGAAACCCTCGAGTCGGAGCACTTCCTCATCCGCATGAGCAAGGAGGAGGCTCCCGTCTATGGTCCCAGAGCCCTGCGAGTGCTCGAGCAGGCCCATGCTAAGTTGACCGAACGCTACGGCATCGAGCTTCCTCAGAAGACCACCGTGGAAATCTATCCCAATCCGGCAGACTTCGAAACGCGAACCTTCGGCGTTCCGGGCAACCCCGGCTTCCTCGGGGTCTGCTTCGGCCCCGTCTTCACCATCAACAGCCCCTCCACTCGCTTCAACAACTGGGAAGCCGTGCTCTACCACGAGTTCTGCCACACCGTCACGCTGCACCTCACCAACAACCGCATGCCGCGCTGGTTGTCCGAGGGATTATCGGTCTACGAGGAGAAAGTCGAAAACCCAGCTTGGGGACAACGCATGAGCGCCTCCTACCGCTCCCGTATCCTGTCTGGCCAGATGCAGCCCATCAGCTCAATGAGCGCCGCCTTCCTTCAAGCCACCGACGGCGAAGACGTGCAGTTCGCCTACTACCAATCGTATCTAGTCGTCGAATACATCGCTCAACGCTTCGGGATGGATCCGTTGCGCGACCTGCTGGTCTCCCTCGGGGATGGCGTATCCATCAACGACGGACTGGAGCGACACCTTGCGCCGCTTGCGGAACTGGACGAAGAATTCGCAGCATTCGCCGAAGCAAAAGCGTCCGCCCTCGCCAGCTCCTATCGATTCGAATCGCAAGGCGGACCTATCGGCGCCGTAATGGATCTCGCCTCTCCACAGACCAACTACAGCGCCAAACTAGACAACGCCCTCGCCTCGCTCGAAGCGGAAAAATGGGAGGAAGCCATCGAAGAGCTGGAAGCCCTCGCCCAGTCCGCCGGATACCTGCCCGGCCCCGAAAATGCCCACTGGCCACTCTCCAAGGCGTATCGTGGCATCGGATACAAGGAAGAGGAGGCACGAATTCTGAAAGTGATGGTGGAGCACGAAACGCATCGCCTTCCTCCCGTAATCCGCCTGCTGGAACTGGCTGGAGAAAGGGGCGATCCCCAGGAAATTCTCAAATGGTCGAGCGCCTGGCTCGCGATCAACCCCATGGCCGAAACGCCCTGGCGTTCGTTGCTAAGTTCCTCGCAAGCCATGGACTTGTCGCAAAAATCGATCGAGGCAATCTCCGCCCTGCTCGCCCTCAAGACTCCAGATCGCCCTTCCCTCCACTACCAGATGGCTCTCCTGACGGGAGCCACCGATCCACGCGGAGCAAAACGACATGTCTTGCAAGCCCTCGAGGAAGCGCCGCGCTTCGCAGACGCCTATCAGCTCCTAAAGAAGCTCCAATCCGACATCGCCCGCTCCGAACTTCCAAGCTCTCTGCAATCGCTCGACCTAAACAATGAATTCCTTCGCTAGTTGCCGCCTCCTACGCCGCGCCTTCGGACTCCTGCTCCTCCCAGCGGGCGCCATGCTCGCGCAGACTCATGGACAAATGGTGGACCGGGCAGGCGTGCCGGAATGGGAAGTCTCTCCCGCCTTTAAGGAAGACGTCTTCACCTTCGCTCGCATCCAATACGAATCCTACGGCCGAGGAGGCTGGGGCGGTCGACGCGGACGCTGGGCCATCGACTATCCAGATGCCGAACTCAATCTCGCCTACCGCTTGCAGCAAATGACCAGCCTGAAGGTAAATCCCGACTCCGCAGTCGTTCGCCTGGAGGACGACAATCTGGCGGACTACCCCTTCCTCTACATGGTGGAGCCGGGATCGCTCAGCTTTCGCGAAACGGAAGTGCAAGCCCTGCGCTCCTATCTCCTCAACGGGGGCTTCCTCATGATCGACGATTTCTGGGGCGAGGAGGAATGGTACAACCTGGAGTACGAGCTCCGCCGCGTGTTTCCGGACCGCGAGATCCACGACCTCCCCATCGAGCACCCCATTTTCCACATCGTCTTCGACCTCAAGGAGAAGCCGCAAGTGCCATCCATCCGCCACGCGCTCTCCTTCCAAGGCACAGGACGGACTTGGGAGAGAGAAGACGCTCGCGAGGTCCACTACCGGGCCATCTACGACGACAACGGACGCATGGTGGTCATCATTTGCCAAAACACCGACCTCGGCGACGGTTGGGAACGAGAGGGCGAATCCGAATGGTACTTCCGCGAATTCGCCGAAAAGAAGGCCTACCCCATGGGCATCAACATTATCGTCTACGCAATGACCCACTAGATACAATCAAGACGGAATCCACAACCCAGCGAAGGACGCAAGACCTTCGAATTCTTTCGAATAAAGCCAAATGTCAGACACCATAGCAACCCAATCCGAGATCTTCGAACGTATCCAAACCGGCAGACAAAAAGTCGAAAGCGAGCTTTCGAAGGTCATCGTCGGCCAACAGGAGGTCACTAAGCAACTACTGGTCGCCCTCCTTGCGGGCGGTCACTGCATGATCACCGGAGCCCCCGGCCTTGCCAAAACCCTTCTGGTCAAGTCCATTTCCAACATCTTCCAGCTCAACTTCCAACGCATCCAATTCACGCCCGACTTGATGCCCGCCGACATAACCGGGACGGAAATCCTGACCGATTCCGACCTCGGACGAAAACTCACCTTCGTTCCCGGACCCATATTCACCAACCTCCTGCTTGCCGACGAGATCAACCGTACGCCGCCTAAGACGCAGTCTGCCCTCCTCGAAGCCATGCAAGAGCATCAGGTCACAGCAGCCGGCGCCCGCCATGTGCTGGAAGAGCCCTTCTTCGTTCTCGCAACCCAGAATCCCGTCGAGATGGAAGGCACCTACCCGCTACCGGAAGCTCAACTCGACCGCTTCCTTTTCAACGTCCTCATCGACTACCTTTCCGAGGAGGACGAAATCGAAGTAGTCCGACGCACTACCGCCAAAGCAGGCCTTCCCATCGAACCTGTCTTCACCGCAGAGGAAGTGATCGCGATACAAGGACTGGTACGCGAGGTGCCCGTATCCGACGACGTGATACAATTCGCCGTAAAACTCACCGCTGCCAGCCGTCCTCAATCCGACGCTGCTCCCGACTTCGTCAACAAGTACGTTAATTGGGGAGCTGGCACGCGCGCTGCCCAAGCCCTCGTGCTCGCCGCCAAAGCCCTCGCTCTCTGGGAAGGGCGATCTTACGTCAGCAAAGACGAAATCAGAACGCTGGCCAAACCGGTATTGAGACACCGAATATTGCTCAACTACCGAGCGGAAGCCGAAGGCAAGACCGTCGAGACGATCATCGACGAACTTCTGGAGAACCCAGCGCTCACCTAAGTCCGCAACCCAAAAACAGCGGATCCGGCAAGAGATCCGAACAACAAAAGTGCCGCTAGAAAGCAAAACCATCGATCCAGAAGCCCTGCTCGCAATCCGAGACTTGGAGTTGCGAGCCCGCATCGTGGTCGACGGCTTATGGTCCGGCTTGCACCGCAGCCCCTACCACGGATTCTCCGTCGAGTTCTCCGAGTATCGCCAGTACAGCCCCGGCGACGACCTTCGCTACCTGGACTGGAAAGCCCTCGCTCGAACGGATAGGGAATACCTGAAGATCTACGAGGACGAAACCAATCTGCGCTGCACCATAGCCATGGACTCCAGCAAGTCCATGGGCTTCACATCCGGATCGTACCCTAAGTCTGAATACGCAAAAACGCTAGCTGCAACCCTATCCTACTTTCTGCTGCAACAAAGAGACATAGTGGGACTGGCCCGTTTCGACGAAGACGTATCGGACTACCTCGCCGCCCGCTGGCGTCCCGGCCATCTCAAGCGCGTATTCGCCCTGTTGGAGCGTCCCAGCCAAGGGCTTTCAACCAACATTGAAAAGACGCTTTCCTCCCTGGTCCGACTCTGCCGCAAGCGAGGACTCGTCATCCTAGTCTCCGATTTTCTGTCAGACGCGCAAAACTGGAGACAAGCGCTCGCTCACTTGACTGCGATGGGCCACGACGTTCGCGCCCTACAAATCCTCGACCCGGCGGAACAGAATCTTGATTTTGGCAAGGCCGCCTACTGGGAGGACATGGAGTCAGGCGACACGCTTTACGTCGACCCCGATTCCATGCGCCAACGATACCGCGAACGATTCCTCGCTCGCCAAGCTCAGCTTGAAGATGTCTTCCGCACCACGGGCGTACGTCACCAAATAATCACTACTGATCAAGCCCTTGACCAAGCGTTGCTCGATTTCGTTCGCAACCTGAGGGGACAGCGCGCCGCTAGACCATGAGCTTTCTCGCCCCCCTATTTCTCGTCGGCTTGGCCCTTGTAGCAGGCCCGATCCTATTCCACCTGATACGTCAGAGTCCGAAGAACCGTATCGTCTTCAGCTCGACCGAATTGCTGGATGCCAGCCCCCCAAAGCAACAGACGAGCCGACGTATCCAGAATCCTTGGCTACTTTTGATTCGTTGCCTCATCATCGGCTTTCTCGCCTTCGCTTTCGCTCGCCCGTTCATACCTGACGCCGCCGACACCTTGGGAAACAAGGAAGTTCGCCGCGACATCGTCATCGCCATCGACAGGAGCGCCAGCATGAACCGCCCCGGAATTTCGGAGCAGCTCATGGAGGAAGCTCGGAAAATTCTGGAAAAGCTAAGCCCCTCCGACCAACTTTCTCTCTTCGGCTTTACCGACGCCATAAGCCCGATAATATCACCCGAGCAGTGGACGGCGATGGAAGCCGACAGACGCATCAACTTCGCCCTCGAGCGGCTTGAAAGCTCAACGGCAACCGCCTTGCCAGGACTTCTCGTCGAGGCCATTTCGGAGGCAGTGTCGGAAATCGAGGCCCTCAGAGAGCGTACCTCGGTTTCCGGTTTCGGAGAGATCTACCTTTTGTCCGACTTTGCGGAAGGTACGAGGATCAATGGAATCGAGAGCATTGATTGGCCCTCTTCGCTGCGACTTAACAGGGTGCAGCTCAGCCCCGAGCAAGAAGGGCCCAACCTTTCACTTCGCTGGGTTCAGTGGAGCGAATCCGAATCTTTGGGCTCCGTCGCCAACATCGCTCTCACATCCTCCGGAGCGCCCCTCCGCAGCGTCGCTGAAATTTCGATACGGAGCGCTTTAGACGACTCCCTACTCGTTTCACCATCCGAGCACTTCGTCGACGGAAACACCGAAACGATCATCAATATTCCGGTCGCCCAAGAACTGTGCTCACAACCCCTCGTTTTCGCGCTCTCAGGCGATTCGTATCCCTTCGACAACAAGCTCGCCTTGGCTCCGGACTACATTCCGCAGGTATCAATCGGCTTGATAAGCCAATCCTCTCTCGCCAACGAATCGTCGGCTCCCTATTTCATCTCCAAAGCAGTACAAGGCTTCGCTACGCCACGAACCCGCATTGACTCGCAAACGCCTTTGGCGGGCTCCCATGTTGCCTACGTCATAGATCGTCCACTCGCTACTGCAGAGGCGAATTCAATCAAGGCTGAGATCGAGTCCGGAAAAACAGCTATCGTCCTGGCGCACGGTACTGGTTTTTCCGATACGATCCGCCAGCTAAGCGGAAGCGATAGTTGGCTAATGGAAAATCGTAGTTCCGATACGCCCCTGCTGATCGGGGAGGTCGACTTCTCCCATACCCTATTCGCTCCGTTTGCGTCCCCACGCTTCAGCAACTTCACCAGCATTAACACCTGGCAAACACCCAAACTCTCGGCACCTGGAAGCGCCAAGGTACTGGCGCGCTACGACGACCAAAGCCCCCTGCTAGTAGAAGAGAAAAGAGGTGACGGCTCCCTTTACATCTGGTCAGGCAGCTGGGCTCCCCCAGCCTCCCAGTGGGTTCTCTCCAGCAAGTTCATTCCTTTCCTGCATCGCTTCGTTCTCTCGGCTTCCGGCGGACCGCCCCTTCCGAGCAATGCTGCATTAACTTCCTCGGAAATCGAGCGCTACCAGCCAATGTTCCCGGATCAGCTTATACAAACCCCAGGGATTTACCGGTTCCCGCGAACAGAAAATCGCTGGCTGGCGATACACATCGATCCACTGGAGAGCAAAACGAACCCGATTTCCTTGGACCAATGGGAGCAACTGGGGCTTCCCGAATTCGAAGAATCCGTCGCCCAAGCTCAGCTTGCTCGCATCCGCAGCCAATCCGAACAGGAGTCCGCCCGTACCATCGAGGAGAGACAACATATCTGGCAATGGCTGCTCTGGGCGGTTTTGGCACTGCTCGCCCTGGAAAGCGCCGTCGCCATGAGAAGCCACCAAAGGAAGGAGGCAATGCCGTCATGAAAAATCAATTACAGGACAAGAAGCACCTTCCTCATCTTAGACTCCGGTACGCGCTGTATCCCGTCGCTAAAAGACTGAGGGACATGCGGCGCATCCGACTGCGCACGCAGGCATTCCTCTGTGCATTCTGCGTCTGCGCCCTTGCAGCAACCGCCGTTTATCTCTTTCCGGCCCTCTCCATCTTCGCATCCGTAGCCAGTCTCCTATGCGTTATCGCATGCTTGTTCATATCCTATTCCCGGGAAAAGAAGGTGGAACTCGATTACCTCGAAGCAGCCCGCCAAGTGGAATCGAAAAACGCCAGCCTGAAGCAAGCGCTGGTAACCGCCGTGCAACAAAGCCTAGCCGGGAAAAACGACTTTTTCTCAACCCAAGTCGCCAACCAAGCCCTAAGCGACTCGAGCTCAGCCCATTGGGATCGCATCGCCAAGCCGCAGGCCACTCGTGGCATACTGTCGCACCTGGCTGTCTTGTCACTTCTCGCATTCAGCCTCTACGCCTGCTTCCAAGCAAACCAGTGGTCCAACGCGCACAGACGCCAAGTCGCGGACACCCGCATCCTTCCTCAATCCATCACTGTGGAACCAGGCGACACCGAAATCGAGCGAGGCGGCTCTATCGTTATCACTGCTCGATTCGAAGGACCGCTGCCGAACGATGTGAAGCTGGAGGTGCAACACGAATCCGGCCACAGCCAATCCTTTCCCATGGCTCGCAGCCTGTCAGATCCCGTATTCGCATATTCGCTACAGGAGATCGACAGTCCGCTAAGCTATCGAATTCGTTACTCGTACGAGCAATCCGATCTCCACAGCATTTCCGTTTTCGAACGGCCTGAACTCGTATCCGCAAACGCATCCCTGCAATTCCCTGAGTACACGGGCTGGGAGGATCGAGAATTAGCGGATACCCTTCGCCTAACCGCCATCGAGGGCACTCGCCTGACATACCGTTTAAATACGAACAAAACCGTGCAAACCGCCTACCTGGAGAATGAACGCGGCGAGCGCTTGGAATTGTCCAGCGTCAACGAGCAAAGGACCCAGTTCCTCCTCGAATCGACCCTCGCCCAGTCTCAAGCCTACCGCTTGCACTTGGAAGACGAAGCCGGCCGCAGCAACCAATTCCCGACAGAGATACGAATCGAGTCGCTTCCCAACAGACGGCCCGACCTCAGGCTCAGCTCGCCTCGTGGCGACCAACGTGTCTCCTCTCTGGAAGAGTTGCTCTTCCAAGGCCAAGTAAGCGACGACTTTGGCCTTCTCGACTACGGAATCGGATTCTCCTTCCCCGGAGAGGAGCCCAGCACGCTCTCCCTAGCCTCCGACGGGAGCCCGACGCCAATCTTCGAGGATTCCCTCTCCTACCATCTCCCGCTGGAACCGCTCCAACTCCAACCTAAGGACACCTTCAGCTGGTACCTTTGGGCGGCCGACTATGGCCCCGACGGAAAACGCCGACTCACCACCGGCGATCTCTACTTCGCCGACGTGAGAAACTTCGACGAAATTTTCCGCGAGCAAGACCAAGGAGGAGGCAGTGGCCAAGGACAAGCAGGCGAGGAAGGCCTGGAACTCCTGGAGAAGCAAAGGCGCATCGCTATTTCCCTTTTCCGTATCAAGAATAACGCTACAGATGCCGAAGCGGAAACCGAGAACCTCAATGTCGTTCAGTCTAGCCAAATCGAAGCGATCCAAGAGCTCCAGCAAATGATTCCCCAACTGGAGGAAGCCAGCTCTATCCAATACGCCATGGAGGCTCAGCGCTTCATGGAAGGCGTCGACGTCGGTCTTAACCACGCCATCGACCAACCCAGTCTGGATCCCTTGGAGCTGGCATGGAGCGACGCCCAGAACGCGTACGACAAGCTGGTGAAGCTCAGCGACGACGAATTCAACGTTTCTCGCTCGCAAAATTCTCAACAGGGCTCGGGAGGAGGCGCTTCCCGTAACCAATCCCAGCTAAACGAACTCGACTTCCGCCAGGAGGACAGCCGCTACGAGACCGCCAGCCAAGCTCAAACCCTGACCAGTCCTGACGAAAAGAAGGACCTCGAGCTCATCGCCAAGCTAAGTGAACTCTCTCGTCGCCAAGATGACTTGAACGATCGCCTGCAAGAGATGCAGAGCGAGCTTGCCCTCGCTCAAACGGAAGAGGAACGAGAACGGATCGAACGCGAGCTGAAGCGCCTCGAAGAGGAGCAGCGTCAAATGCTGCAAGATGCCGACGAAGCAATCCAACAAGCGGGCAACAGACAAAGCACCCGCCAAGTACGCCAGCAACTCGAGCAAGCCCGGGAGAACATGCGCGAGGCGAGTCAAGAGCTGGAGGAAGGCCAAGTTTCTCAGGCCCTTGCCGCTGGCACGCGGGCTCGCAACACGCTCGACCAAAGCAGGGAACGCATGCGCGAAGCCAACAGCAGCGAATTTTCTGAAGCCTTGCGAAACGCTCGATCCCGCGCCCAACAACTTTCGCAATCGCAGCAGCAGCTCGAGGATTCTCTCAACCAGTTCAGCGAATCATCGCAAAGAAGCTTGGACGACTCCGAGCAACGTGAATCGCTCGCGAGCGAAATCGAAGCTCAAGCCCAAAGCCTAGACCAGCTGCTGGAGCAAATCCAAGAGATCGCGGAGGCCTCCGAAAACGTAGAGCCCGGACTCTACCGCGACCTGTATCAGATTCTTCGCGACAACAACAGCTCGCGCTACGAAGAACGCTACGAGCAAAGCTCGCTTTATATGCGGCAAGGCTTTGTCGAGGAAGCGCGACGCGGACAAAGGGGCATGAGCGAAAACATATCCGAACTGAGCGAAGCGATATCGCAAGCGGCAGACAGCGTTCTTGGAACCCAAACCGCCACCATGCAATTCGCTCAGTCAGAAATAGAAGCCCTCAACGAGCAGCTGGAAGCAGAGCGGTCCGGAGAATCCCAGCCCCAGCCCAGCAACCAACAGAGCGGCTCCAACGAAGCTTCAGGAGCTTCCCAAGACGTGCGAGAACAACTGAGAAACGCATTTTCGAACATCGATCAAGCGCAACAAGGCCCCTTGACCGGAGGCTCTTTCAACGAGTGGATCGATAGATTGAATACGGTTGAATCGCTGTTGGAGGAGCCCAACGTGCGAGCCCGCGTCAGCGAGGCTCGCGAAACAGCGGAAAGCATGCGCCGAGACTTTAAGCGTCACGGGGAGCTGCCCCAGTGGAACCTCATCCAAAACGAGATTGCAGCCCCTTTGAACGAAGTGAGAAGCTGGCTGGTCGACGAGCTGCACCGTAACGAAAATTCCGATACGCTGCAGGCGGTAGACCGCGATCCCGTTCCTGACGAATACAACGAAATCGTTCGTAGCTACTACGAATCACTTGGAAGCGACTAGTTCAAATGGTTTTCGCAAGCAATCTTCCTTGGCTAGCATTCGCGATCGCATTGGTCGTGCTGTTGCCCATGGCTTGGCTGTCCTGGAAGGGCAGCCTCAGCAGGAACCGGAACCGCTGGCTCGCTCTCGCGCTGCGATTCCTAGGGATACTCTTCATTGCCTTCGCTATCGCCGACCCTCAAGTTACTAGCGAGAGGCCCGTACAAGGGGCAAACATCGTCGCCTTGCTAGCGGATAACGGAAAAAGCTTAAGCATCAAGGAGCCCAGTAGCGAACGCGCTCGCGGAGAGGAGCTACGCGACTTGCTCACGCAACCTTCGCAAAGCTGGTCGGCCAAGCTGAAGGACAATTTTCAGCTGCGTAACTATCTTTTCGATTCCCAAGTTCGCCGCACCTCAAGCTTCGAGAACTTGAATTTCGAAGGCGAACAAAGCGCCATCTCGACGTCCCTGCGCGGACTTGGAGAGCGACTGGAGAATAAGCCCGTCGCGGGCATCGTTCTGTTTTCCGATGGAAACAGTACCGATCTGGAACTCTCGCAAGAGGAGCTTTCGAAACTCCCCCCCGTTTATCCGGTCCTTATCGGAGAGGATGGCGACGTAACCGATCTTTCAATACAAGAACTAACCGTCAAGACCACCGCCTTTGGCGACACCCCGGTCAGCGTTTCCGCGAAGCTCCTCGACAGGCGAAGTTCAGAAGGCCCTGTAAAGATACAGCTTCGACGCTTGGATTCCAGGCGCGAATCCACCGCCATGCCCTATCCCGCTTTGGACGAACGCTCAGTCAAGATCGAGGGCTCGTTCGACTACGACTACGAATGGAGCGCCGCGGGAGGCGGCACGCAATTCTTCGAGCTCAGCGCTTACTCGGACTCGCCAGAGGCTCAGGAGGCAACCCTGGACAACAATCGCCAACTCTTTGCAGTCGACCGTGGAAAGGAGAACTACCGTATTCTCTACGTCACGGGCCGTCCCAACTGGGAATACAAATTTCTCAACCGAGCCCTCTCCGCCGACGCCCAACTCGATTTGGTGGGTCTTCTTCGCGTCGCCAGCCGGGAACCGAAATTCGACTTCAAAAGCAGAGCAGGAGAAAACTCCAACGCCCTCTACCGTGGATTCGGTCGAGAGGATGAAACGGAACGCTACGACGAAGCGGTACTGATTCGCATGAACGCTCGAGACGCCAACGAGCTGAAAACGGGCTTCCCCGACGAAGCGGAGGAGCTCTTTGCGTACGATGCCCTCATAATCGACGACCTAGAAGCTGACTTCTTTTCCTTTTCGCAACAAACCTTGATCCGCGATTTCGTGAAGCGACGCGGCGGAGGCTTGCTCATGCTGGGCGGGGTTAACGCATTGGAAGACGGGAATTATCAAAACACACCTATCGCCCAAGCGCTTCCGCTCTATCTAGATGGCGGAACGCCTCCCAAAGGCAGCGATCAAAGAGCGCGCTGGGAGCTAACGCGCAACGGCTGGGTGGAACCTTGGGTCCGTATCCGGGCGTTCGAGACAGAAGAAAGAATGCGAATCCAAGAAATGCCCAGCTTTCGAGTATTCAATAGCTCTCAACGCATAAAACCAGGAGCTCAAAGCCTCGCTACCATCGAAGACCTGTCGACAGAGACCTACCCGGCATTGGTTACCCATCGCTTTGGCCTAGGCCGGGTTGCAGCGTTGACTGTGGGAGATTTCTGGAGGTGGGGCATGCAATCTCCCGGCACTCAGGCCGATCTTGCCCAATTTTGGCGTCAGATTTCACGTTGGTTGGTGAAAGACACCCCAGACCGGGTCGAATTGAGCGCCGGCCCAATCGAAGGTTCCACCATCACCCTGAAGGCAAACGCTCGCCAAGAGGACTACAATTCACTGACAAGCGGAATTGCGCGGCTCACCGTCCGCCGACTCGACGCAGCGAGCGAAAAACGCGAATACGAGATGAACATCGTATCCAATGTCCAAGGACAGTTTTATTCCGAGCTCGCCCTGAAGGAATCTGGAGCCTACCTAGCAGAAGTCACGGTAACCGGTTTCAATGGCGAGGTAATCGGAACTGCAGAAACAGGTTGGGTCTACCAGCCCTTAGTTAAAGAGTTCACCTCTCTATCGCCGAACAAAGCGACGCTGGAGAGATTGGCCGAAGGGACCGGAGGCCGCCTGCTGCGCAGCGAAGATCTTGAACGCTTACCCGAATTGCTAGCCACGCAATCCTCTCCCGTCATGGAGATTTGGTCGGAGCCTCTCTGGCATCGAAATTGGCTCTTCATATTGGCGCTCGCTTCGTTCCTTGCCGAATGGCTGCTTAGGAGAAAGGGAGGCCTCGCATGATCTACAGACTCTTGGTTTATTTCTCGTTCCTCACGACGAGCCTTGCCGGAGCCGATCTGCTTCTGGTGATTCAAGGAGCGCCGGGGGCCGATCAATTTGCGGAAGGATTTTCGAAAGCGGCCGCGCTCTGGCTAGAAATGGGTGAAAAAGCGGGAGCTGACACAACGATAGTCAGTCCGCAAAAGACAGGTGAAAACTCCAAGCAACAGGTGAAGCAGTGGATCGTCGACGCCGAGAAATCCGATGCCTCCAGCATATGGATCGTCTACCTAGGCCACGGCACCGCCAACGCCAGCGGCGCCAAACTCAACCTCCCCGGAGAGGATCTATCCGCTAAGGAATTAAGCGAATGGCTCGCAAACAACGAAAAAGAGATCGTCTTTGTGCACGGCGGATCCGCTAGCTCCCCGTTCATCAGCGCCCTTTCCGCGGAAAATAGAGTCATCATCACCGCAACCCGAAGTCCTTCGGAGCTGAACTACGCGCGGTTCGGGGAGCGATTTGCCGAAGCGATGGCCGCACCAGCAAGCGACATCGACCGCGACCACGCGGTGTCCCTCCTAGAAGCCTTTCTCAGCGCCTCGGCAGCTACCGAGACCTTTTACAGGGATGCCGGCAGGCTAAGCAGCGAACATGCCTTGATCGACGACAACGGGGACGGAAAAGGAACTCCTGCGACCCAATACTCCGGCTTACGAAGCTTGCCGCAAAAGGAAACAGGCCCCGCCCTGGACGGGCGCCTCGCTCGCAGGATCAGCTTGATTCCCCAAAAACAGGAGAGAGAGCTGACGCCCTCCCAAGCAGCGGAGAGAAACAAGCTGGAGCAAGAGCTCGAGTCGCTGTATTCAAATAAGAATGACCTACCGGTAGATGAATACTACCAAAGACTGGAGGCGATTCTAAACGAGCTGTCACAGTTCTATCTTTCGGATAGCGAGTCCTAGGGTTCGCTTAAGCGGACACGCCCCCTCCAGCCCTCCTTCAGAAGCATGTCCCTGTCCGTTTTACGAAGTCTCCTGCGTCCCGCTTTCGAGAAATCGGTTTGCCTCCCTGCAGCAGTTTGCCCAGCCTAGCAAGCGTGAACACTCGACTCCTCGTATTGCCGCTGCTCCTCCTATGCTCCCTTCTGCTTAGCTCCTGCGAATCGGTCAACAGCACTGGTTACGGCTATTACATGGGCGAACTCACCGACGATACCATCGTAGAATTCTTCGCTCTCAACGACGATGCCGCACGCCGTCAAGATTTCCCATTTTACGAGAGCTTTTTCTCGCCAAGCTTTTCCAGCGTGGATCGTACCGAACACAGCGTCATGACCCAATACCGAGAGAACTACCTCTCGATGGTGAAAGAAATTTTCGAAACAGCAAAGTCTATTCACCTGCAAACCTTGGTGATGGACATCGAGTATTCAAATTACGGACACAACGCGCTCGTAAAGGTTCACGAGGAGGAAAAAGTAGAGCAATTCGGCCAAACGCGTCACTATACCAGCTTGCTCGACGTAGAACTAGAGATCGAGGACGGCTGGGTCTTCATCAACAAAACAATCCGCACCTCCAAGCAAGTCATCGAGGAGTAGCGGGTAGTTCGGCCCTAGTCTCGGACCTCCCTTGCGACGACCGCGTCTTCAGCGGAATAGTTGAAGGTCTTCCCCACCATGTCTGCCGGAGGATTGTCCCGATACCACTCTACTGACTCCGCAAGGCCGTCGTAGTAGTCGCCTAGCTCCTTGTAACCCAGATCGTGCCGGATCCGACTCGAATCGATCAGCATGTCCTGAGAAAAGTCGCCCGGCGTCTTGAGGTAGTCAGGCAAGTCGACCGAAGATACGACCTTCACCCTGCCATCCCAACCGAAGACCGTGCCCAAGTGCTCGAGGCGCTCCTTCATGGTGGGAGTCTTGGCTTCGCCCACATTGTAGATACGATGCTTTTCGCCTGGATTGAGCACTGAAAGAGCGACGGCATGAGCGACATCGTCCACGAAGGCATGCGTCCATCGCCAACTCGCTTGGCTCGCCCCGAGCAGAACGAAAGGACGATCGTCAATCATTCGTATTAAGAGCGGATAGAAGCGGCGCAAAAAGTCGTTCGGACCGTACACAGGCGGCAACCTCAAGATCGTACACGGATCTTTCGAGTTCCCCATGATCTTCTCCACGTCGAGCTTGTCCCCCTGCTCTTCGTTGCCGATTCCCAAATTACGAAGGGGCGATTCTTCGTTGATCGGGACAGCCAACGAGGCTCCTGGCTCCGTCCCTTTGAGACGGGCATGGGCCAGATAAACGTTCGTGTTGCTCGTCACAACGGTCTGGGCTACTTGGCCTTGGAAAACCTCGAGAAAAGCCGAGGCTTCTTCTCCATTGTTGGCAGACAAGTGAACTGCGATGTCCGGCTTAAATTCGAGGCACTCGTCGCGATAGAACGCAAGGGATCCCTTGTCGCCGAAAATGTGGGTTACCCTGTCGGCCACGCTTTCCGGGGGTGGATTTTGATCCAGGATAGCGACCTCATGTTTCGCGTAAACAAGCTCCTCGATGAGCTTGGGGGCGATGAAGCGTCCGCTTCCTATGATGAGGCATTTCATGGGTGTGCGACAGTAAAAGGGGTGTCTGTCAGTAGATAAAAATGTGTGTTTGGCGTTGCTGCGCAACCTTTTAGACGGCAGCGAACGCCAGATCCTGAGCTAAAACCGGACTAATTCGCATTGCCCCGAGCCGCTGAATCTCTAAACCGAGCATCCATATGCGTAAACTACCCAAATCCGCTTGCCTCAGTCTTTGCGCCACTCTCGGCCTTTCGCTCTTCTTCGCCGGCTGCGCGAAAAAGGAGAAGCAGCTGCATGCCACGATCGACACGTCTATGGGACAAATCGTGATCCGCCTACTCGAAAAGGACGCGCCCAAGACCGTGGAAAACTTTATCGGCCTCGCCGACGGGACCCGCCTTCTGGAAGAAGGAGAAGACGTGGCAAACGCCAAGCCCTTCTACGACGGGCTCACTTTCCACCGCGTCATTCCGGACTTCATGATCCAAGGCGGCGATCCCGCGGGCAACGGCTCCGGCGGCCCTGGCTACACTTTCGAGGACGAAACCTATACCGAGGGCGAACCCGTTACCGGGGAAATTGGCGACCAGCAACGCGCGGAATACGTTTTCGAGCAGTGGGTCGTCCCTCACCTTCGCGAACATCGCGGCAAAAGCCCCGTCGAATTCATCGCGAATCTTTTCGGAAAGATGCAAGAGGCCCAAGGGTTCGAGCCCATGTACGAAGTCGAAGTCGAGGAGATCGCTTCCGCTTTGGAGATCGAAGAGCCTCTCGTGGGCCGCGGTGAATTGATCAACAGCGTCGACTACGGCACCCTCTGCATGGCCAACGCTGGCCCCAATACCAACGGCTCCCAGTTCTTCATCGTTACGAAGGAAGGCGGCACTCCTTGGTTGAACGGCAAGCACACCGTCTTCGGCGTAGTCCTCTCAGGCATGGAAGTGGCCGAGGCCATCTCCCAAGTTCCCACTGGCCCCCAGAACATGCCCGAGGAACCGGTCATCATCAACAGCATCCGCGTCAGCGAAGTGAAGGTGAAGGTCGAGGACAAAGAGAAGACCGAGTCCTAGGATCGAAGGTCTCGCGACTTTCGCTACTCCGCTGAGAGCAGCGCTTCTCGCGAGAGAAGCGACTGCCTAGAACAGCTCGTCATGCTTTCGGCGATTTCTTCGCTGAAAGCGCTTGTCGATCTCGCCACTGGAAATTTCGATCAAGGACGGACGGCCTTCAGGATCCGTTAGCGGCTTGTCGCAACTGAAAAGCTTCTCCAGCAGGGAATCTATCTCCGAGGAGCTCGGCTCCTCCTTTGGACGTCGCAGCTTGGCCACGGCCCGTTTGGCGATCATCTCCACCGCTACCCCTTCCTTATCTTCGGCGACGTTGCCTTGCCGCAGGAGAGCGATGGTTTCCTTGACAAACTCTTCGGCATCCGCGTCCTCCAGCCAAGTGGGCGTACCTTCGATGCGGAAAAAATTGCGGCCAAAAGGCGCGATCTCGAAACCGAGCCGCTCGAAAAATTCCAAGCTCTCCACCAAGACCGCCGAACTCAGCGGATCGAGCTCCACCGGCTGTGCCAAAAGCAGTTTTTGGCAACGAACCGCCTTGGCCGCGAAATCCTTGAGCATCCGCTCATAGAGAATTCTCTGTTGGGCTGCCCTGACGTTGAGCAAAACCACGCCAGCCCCCGTATCGAAAGTAGCGAATTCGCCTTGGGCCCAGCCCAGGTAGCTCCAGTTCTTGGCCTTTTCCTCCTCCTTACGCGGCGCGGCTTCAGGCGACTCCGTGCGGGCGCTCTCCGGCTTGGGCTCCGGAACAACTGAAACGCTCGCGACTTGGGGATCCGGAGCCTTTTTCGGCGAAATTGCAGGTTCAACAGGAGACGCTCCCCCGCTCTCTTCAGACTTTGCGGACGAGGAAGAAGATTCCCGCTCTTCCGCTTGCACCAATCGTCGCTGAGGACGATGGGCTGACGAAGCCTTGGCCGGGACGCTCTTCGCGACAGGGGCCGCCGAAACCCGCGGCTCCGATTCAACACTCTTGGGCAAACGCACTTCTACCGGCTTGATCGCCTGCAACGATTCGGACTCGCCGCGAAGCGCCTCCAAAAGCGTCCTCACCGCGAAGCCCCTCGTTTTCGCCTCTTCCCGAAAGCGAATTTCCCGCTTTGCCGGGTGCACATTCACATCCACTCGTTGCGGATCGAGGTCGAGGAAAAGGAAGGCGACCGGATAACGTCCCTTGGGAATGTGCCCGTAGTAGGATTCGACCAAAGCGTAACTCAAGGTCTTGTTCTCCACCGGGCGGTTGTTGACGAAAAACAGCATCTCGTGGCGGCTTGAGCGCGACAAGCTGGGCTTGCCGATAAAGCCGCGCATGCGCAGTCCGTCCTCCGAAGCGTCCACCTCGATCAAGTTGTTGGCGATCTGCTTCCCGAAAACCTCCGCGATACGGCTCTTGAGCGAAGAGTTCGCCGGCGACTGGAAAAGCGATCGTCCATCGTCCAGCAAGCTGAATCCAATCTCTGGATGCGCCAGAGCGTACAAGCGGACACATTGGACGATATGGGCCGATTCCGTGGTCTTGCTTTTGAGAAATTTGCGGCGAGCGGGAACCGTATTGAACAGCTTGCTGATCGTCATGCGCGTCCCCTGAGGCATCCCGCAATCTCGAACGTGGATCATCTTACCGCCGTCGATCAATACTTCCGTGCCCCCTTCGGCTCCTTCTTCCCTTGTCTGAAGTTGAAACCTGGATACGGATGCGATCGACGGCAACGCTTCGCCTCGAAAGCCCATGGTGGTGAGGCCATCTAGGTCCTTCACCTTTTGGATTTTGCTGGTCGCGTGACGCTCCAAGGCTAGCAAGGCATCGTCGTGGCTCATGCCCCCTCCGTTGTCCTCGATGCGCATGAGGCTCGTTCCTCCGTTGCGAAACTCCACTTCGATGCGAGTAGCCCCCGCGTCGATGCTGTTCTCGACGAGCTCCTTGACGACCGACGCCGGACGTTCGATCACCTCGCCAGCCGCGATCTGGTTGGCGACGTGGTCTTCTAGCAGACGAACCTTTGCCATCTATCTCTTCGGAAACTACCCGAGCTGCTTCTTCCAGCTGGCGAGCTGCTTGCGAATCTGCTTGGGCCCTGGCATTCCCGTTCCTTCGCGAGCCTTCATCGCTCGTTGCAGGTCGAAAACCTCAACCCAATCGTCTCCAATTTTTGGATGCAATGCCTTGGCTTTTTCATCCGGCACTTCGTGCAATGGGCAATCGAGCTTTTCCGCGAGAGCGACAAGGCCGCCGACGACGTGGTGAGCATCTCGGAAAGCCACTCCGCGCAAGACCAGATAGTCTGCTAGGTCCGTGGCCAACAAGGCAGGGTCAGAAACCGCAGCTGCGCACTTTTTCGGACGGAAGGCCATTCCTTCCAAGGTGCCGGAAAGTACGTCGAGACTAATCGAAAGCTGATCGAAGCTGTCAAACACTTGCGGTTTATCCTCCTGCAGATCCCGATTGTAAGTAAGCGGCAGTCCCTTCACCATAACGAAGAGAGACTGCTGATTGCCAACGATGCGACCCGACTTGCCGCGCAAGATTTCCAGCGAGTCCGGATTCTTCTTTTGCGGCATCAAGCTGGAACCAGTGCAGAAGGCGTCCGGCAGCTCGACGTATCCAAATTCCGAAGAGTTCCAAATGATGACGTCCTCCGCGACGCGAGAGATGTGGGTAGCGGTGACCGAGCAAGCGTGCGCGAAGTCCAGGAAGAGATCCCGATCGGCTACCGAATCCATCGAATTGCGGGTTACTTGAGCTTTGCCGCGTGCGTTAACGAAGCCGAGAGCCTTGGCCGTAAACTCGCGGTCGATGGGCAGCGTCGTGCCCGCGATCGCGCCTGAACCGAGCGGGCACCAGTTTGCGTTCTCCGCTACGTCCTGGAAACGCTTGATATCGCGACCGAACATTTCGACGTAGGCGAGCAAGTGATGAGCGACTGATACCGGTTGGGCACGCTGCAAGTGCGTGTATCCAGGAATAAATACATCCTGGTTTTTCTCTGCGACTTCCAAGATCGCCTTCAGCAAGGTTTCGAGCTTGGCGATCAATTGGGAGCAGGCGTCCTTGAAAAAGAGACGCACATCAGTAGCGACCTGATCGTTGCGGCTGCGGGCCGTATGCATCTTAGCGGCCGCTGGGGTGATCTTGGTCAGGGCTTGCTCGATGTTCATGTGAACATCTTCAAACTCCGCTTTCCACTCGATCTCGCCCTTGGCGATCTGCTTGCTGAGCACATCCAATCCCTTGTGGATTTCTCGCAACTCCTTCTTGGTGAGCAAACCGATGTGCTGAAGCATGGCGGTGTGCGCCTTGTTTACTTCGATATCGTAGGGAGCCAGACGTTTGTCGAAAGACACAGATTCGCCGAAGGCCAGCATCAGTTCCGCTGGCCCTTTCGAAAAACGTCCACCCCAAGTCGCTTGAGCTTTTTTCGCCATGCTGCGTAGGCTTTGCATCGACTGGCGTTTAGCAACAGGAAAGTTCGCCCGTGCCGGCAGAAACATTTCGAGCAACACACCACCGAAAGCCTTGCGGCTTCCGCTACAGGCTGATCCATCAAATCACGCGAGCGATTCGAAGGTCCTCTGATAGACTCTCCCCAGCAACCTACTCGACCGCGAAGCTGACCGACTCCAGCCCCGCCAATTGGCAGGCGTCCATAACCCGCACGACCATTTGGTGCGGAGTCGAATCCGAGGGAGCGATCGTCACGCGAGCGGAGCTTTGCGAAGCCTGCGCGCCTTCTCGATAGCGGGAAAGCATCTGGGCCAACTTAAGATAGCTCGCTTCCTCTGGATCGTCGTAGGCATAGCCGTTCACCCACGCCCTTCCCTCCGCGTCGATCTCGATGACCTGCTCATCCGGAAAGGACACGGGTTCGCTTGTTTTCACAACGGCAGGCAACGAAAAGCCGATATCTGCCTCTTGCTTCTGGATGCTAGAGCTCACCATAAAATAGACGAGCAAGAGGAACACCACATCGATCATCGGCGCGATCGGCAATTCGCTCGCTTCCGTCCTCGGCGCCCCTCTCTTAACGCTTACCGCCATGCTGACTCAGTTGCCTCCCACTTGATAGGTCGCATACAAATAGTCGCTGATTCCGGCCGCTGCCGCGATCCTCATCGTTGCCTTGATTGCTGAAAAGGGCGTTTCCTTGGAGGCTCGAATCGTTAACTTAGGCTTGCTGGTTTCTTCACTAAAAGTGGACAACGCCTCAGAAAGCTCAAGCATCTCCACTGCTTGGTTTCCCAAGTAGGCCTGTCCGAACTCGTCGATACTGACGATAATCCGTCCGGAAAAGTCCTGAGCGACCTTCGCTTGAGGAGAATCCGGCAACTCCAACTCTCGTTTGCTTCCTGCTTGCGACATGGCGCTCGCGGTCATGAAAAAGACCAGCAGCAAGAAAACCATATCTATCATGGGCGCCATGGAGACACCCGCAACGTTTCGGGAGTTCGATTTAGGCTGTAGTTGGACTGCCATTACAAAAAATGCCCTAGACTACCAAGGAATCTCTTCTCCTGTGTAATCGATAAACTTGCCCGCGTCCTCCAAGCTCAGTTCGGAGACCGTTTTCCTGATCGCCTCGACTGATTCCGTAACCGTAAGGTCCGCCTCTTGCCCTCCCATGTCCGTCTTGACCCAACCTGGACTCAAGGCAACGGACAGCACCCCCTGGGATTTGAGCGACGGAGCGGATTGCCTCACGAGCATATTGAGAGCGGACTTGCTGACTGCATAGCTGGTCAACTCGCCCGCAAGGTTGCCCATAAATTCGAAGGAGCCCATTTTGGAGGATACATTGACGATTTTTCCTCCCTGCGCCATGACCTTGGCAAAGCCTTGAAGGATCATGGCGCAACCGACCACGTTGGTCTCCAGCGTAGCGGAAAAAGCGTCAGCGGTCCATTCTCCAAAGGCTTCAGCTACCGCCATTCCAGCGTTGCTGTAAAGGATGTCTACCTTGTCGCCACGTTTGGAGATCAGGCTCGCCAGCGACAAGATCGTCAATGGATCCACAACGTCCAAAGCCTCCACTTCCACATTGTCGAAACTCTGGCTCAGGTGATTCAAGGCGTTCGCGGTATCCGGATCCCGGCAGGTCGCGATGACGGAATCGCCCGCTTCCGCGTGCTGGCATGCTAACTCCAAGCCAATCCCTCGACTGGCGCCCGTAACAAGAATCGTAGCCATAAGCTAAACCTTAGCGGCTGAGAGCTTTATGGAAAGCATCAATTTAAGCGGAGCGAAGCGCTGCTCGTCCCCTGACCCTCAGGCCTCTTCCTTCAAATAGCTGGAGGGCACGAAGTTGTTGGCAAGAAACCCGAGCGCTCCTTTGGCATCGGATACGATGTATTCGATTTCCTGATCGAGCGGATTCTTCCAGTCTTCCGCGATCTCAAGCAAACCATCGGTTGCCGTTTGATCTGGGGTTACGACTGCAATTTCCCCTCCATCTGCGATTTCGGACTTCGTATCCAAGAACCGATACCCCGCAAATGCGACCGCCAAGGCCGCCATAGCCAAACCGGCATTGCGTACCCAGGCTCCGAATACCGGCGAAGCTTGGCTATCCCGGGATTCCTCGTAGTCCTCCTCAGCGATTTGCCGGAGCACTCGAGAGGTCATGCTCTCGCCGCCCATGGAATCGAAGGCTTCTGGACGACTGCGAAGCTCGCGCGTCAGCTCGTCGCCAAAGGACTTCTCGTCCGAAAGCGCGGGAACGTTTTGGCAAGCACGCTCCAGCCATGCGGGCAATTTCTTGTCCGAAGCTTGGTACCAATTGATCAAAAGTCTGTAGATTGAGGTCTTCATTAGGGTTTCCTCGGGTTTTCGATATGGCGCAACTTCTTGAGCTGGTTGCGCGCTCGGAAAAGGATGATTTTAACGTTGGTTTGCGACTTCCCCATGATCTTCGAGATCTCCTCGATCGAGAGGTCATCGATATACTTCAGGCTGAGCGCCTCGCGAAAATCGGGCTTCAAGCGGTCGGCAGCTTGCCAGACCCAGCTTTTCTCGTCTTCGCGGGAGGCTTCGACGTCCGGAGTGTCCGAAGACTCGACGATATCGTACTCAAGCGCTTCAGTGGGCTTGCTGTCCCGGAAGTGGTTGTAGGCGGTACGTCTCGCAATGGTGTAGAGCCAGGTGGAAAAGCTGTACTTGCTGTCGTAGCGATGGATGTTTCGGAAGGCCTTGACGAAGGTGTCTTGGGTCAAGTCTTCCGCATCCTGCCGGTTGCGAGTGTAGCGGAAAAGGAAGTTTCTCAGCTTGTCCTGATGTTCATCCACCAGCGCCGCAAATCCAGCGCGATCGATTCCATTCCCGGAAGGAATGGCTTGTGCGGTATCGACGTTTGTCACGGAGCCGGTCACGGTCGCTTGAGGAGGAAGAGAAAATACCAGATTACTTGTCATGTCCAGCTAAGGCTAACATCCCGAGCTGAGCCGGTTCGGCGGACGCGTCGGCCGCTGACGAGGTGTGATCCCCCTCGGGCCCGCGCTCGTGTCCATCCATCAACTCGACCGCAGTTCCGATCAGGTTCATGAGCTTGTCGACCGGGTAGCGGAAATCGAGCGACACGAAATCTTCCCCCTGCTGAACGTCCACGCTGTCGACCACTTCCATCATGCTCTGGTTCTCCACTTGAGTGAAGGAAGCAAGCGCCAGCAATCCGCGTACGATTTGCGAAAGCTGCATCGAAATCTTAGGCCCTTCAGTGGTGAGGATCACATTTGCCCGGAACTCGCCTTCGTTCTCTCCGATCGACAGCTGTCCGCCCTTCGTCTTTTGCAACATGCGAGCTTGCGGCGGAACGTTCTTCAAGCTGTCGATACCGTTAGCGGTGACGAGAAGGAAAAATCCGGCATCCTCGTTGAGGACCAGCTTCTGATCGACGTCCTCCAGGCTCTCCGCCTTGCCCTCGATCACTTCGTAAGCCATTTCGATGCGCTGGAAACTCTTGCCAGCGATCGCGTAGTTCTTGTTGGGGAAAGCGAGGTAGAGTTCATCCTCCAGCAAGAAGGTTTGGTACGGTTTCCCCTCCACCCGCTTGAGCGGACTCTGTCCGCTTTCCAGTTCCTGATGGGCGACAAGCCCTTCGAAAATTGCCTGCAGACGGTCGCCCGTCTTCAGAATGATGACGCTTTCATTCGCTGCGGTTTCCGCAAAACTGGCTCCATAAGCCGTGAGCGACTTGACCTCGGAGAGGACCAAATCCACATCGACCGTGATCTTCTCCTTGTTGGCCGCCGCGATCGCTTCCTTCAGCTTGGCAACCCCAATCTCGCTGAAGGAAGATTCGAGAACTCCCTCCATGTCGATATGGGCCAACCACTTAGCGTCCTTCGCAATTTCAGATTTAACGAGCGGCGCCGCCGTGAGCAAACTGGCAGCCGCTGCCGCCCCGGCGAGTAGAATGCAAAATTGTTTCTTTATCATTTTGGTAATGCGTTTGTTGCCAAGGATTCACTCCTCGTGGCAGTTTGGTTACGAAAAATATTTATTCCTGGACGAAATGCGACCACTGGGTCCGCCACAGCCTAGGCCTCCTTCTCGCCTCCGACCCCATAGCGAGACTGGCTGAAAATGACAGTCCCCAGGGCCAAGGCGACGAATCCCGTCCCCAGTATCCAAGCGAACGATTCGAGACTGAAGTTCGCTCCTCCAGTACTGAAACCGTTTAACAAAGTACGCGTGTGGAAGCTCACCGCCAGTCGCTGCACCCCATTGGGTATGGATCCAAGGCCCAATTCCACGAAGGAATAGTAGAAAATGCCGAGCACCACGAACTTTGAGGAGAAAGAGCTGATCGCTCCCGAAATGGCCGTAAAGCTGGCGATCGCAGTTAGCACCGAGATCCAAAGCGAAAGGAGACCGCCGAACGAGACTGCTCCCATGGCCAAGCCTGCCAAGCTGATTCCCAGAAGGGCTGGAACGATCAAGGCAAGGATGCCGAGATAGCTGCTGCATACAAAACCGAGGTAAAGCTCCGCCTTGCTCGCTGGCCGCACCCACAGGTACTCGATCGTTCCGTCCTTCAACTCGCTTCGCAAGGTTTCCCCGCCTTTGGTAAGACAGAAGACCGGCAGAAACTTGAGGGCGAAAACGCCAGCGACAAAGCCTTCGTAACGCGCTCCTACGCCCTCTGGATCCAAACCGATCAACAGGAAAAGACCGAAGCAGATCACGAATATGAGGCCGAAACGAACGGTCGAACCAGCCGTCATAAGTTCTTGGATACGCATGTAAAGCAACCCTTTCATCGCTCCAAACCTAGCTTTTCCCGGAGGTTGGCCGCTCATCGTGTCATCCTTTCAAATATGCTGGAAAGCGCCTGGTTCTTGTTTCTCATTTCAAAGATTTCGCAGTCGCAGCCGGAGAACAGCTTCGGCCAATGGGCAAGGAAAGACTCTGGCTCGTTGACCCAAATCGTCAGGTCCTGGCCGTCCGCCAAGAATCCTCGCAATAGGCCTTGCTCCTGCAGGTGCGCCGCCAGGAGTCGCGGATCGGAACAGCGAACCGAAATTTCATCCGACCACTCCACGACCGTCTTGCGAATATCAATCTGACTCCCCGAGGCTAGCACCCGTCCCCAATTCAGCATCACAAAGCCGCTGCAGAGGAACTCCAGCTCGTGCAAGATGTGGCTGGAGACGACGATACTGGTTCCCTGCTCGTTCAGCTCCCGCAAAATCTCCCCAAACTCGGCTCTTCCCATCGGGTCTAAACCGTTCATGGGCTCGTCCAATACGATGAGCTTAGGGTCGTGCATGATCGACTGAGCCAACTTCACCCGCTGCTTCATGCCTTTCGAGTAGGTGCCGATTCGCTTCTTCCAATGCTCCTTGCCAAGCCGGGAACGGATCAACGCTTTCTCGGCCACCGCCTTCGTATCTCGCCACGGCGTGCCGGAAACCGACGCCAAAGCGCGCAGCCATGCCACCGGACGCAGATCCTTGGGCAATTGCTCTCGCTCCGGGCAATAACCAAGCTGCCCCAGCAACTTGGGATTGTTGCGCGGACGCTCACCGAAAACACTCAGTCGCCCGGACGAAGGCGCCAGCTGGCCGGTGATCAACTTGATCAAAGTGCTTTTGCCCGCCCCGTTGGGGCCTACCAGTCCCGTGATCCCCGCCGGTATTTCGAAGCTGACATTGTTCAGTCCGAGCACGATTCCATAGAAGCAGCTCAGCTCTTCCGCCTTCACAATCGCATTCATCACGCCTTCACCCTCCTGCTAACGACCACGACCGAAATCACGCAATAGACGGCCAGCGATACGAGCGGCAACAAGATCTCCCCATTGCCGATCGGCAAATCCGCCGGATCGTTTCCATCGCTCATCGTATTGAAGAACCCACCAAAGAAAGGTAGCATATCCTGCGCATCCGTAACGAGATCAAGCATTCGATAGACACCTGCCGACAATGCGTAGATCGACTGCGTGGGGCTGATGTAGTTGAGAGCTGGATGCGCGATGCTCGCCACGCTCGCTACCACGCCAAAGGAAAACCAGCCCAAAATCCAGTAGGCCACCGCAGCGCCTGTCTTCTTCGCTAGCGAAGAGACCAGCAAAGCGAGGCAACTCAGCGAGACCACCGCAACCCCTCCAATGACGAGCCCCCGCAACAGAGACGGGAACGAGTGATAGAAAAAGGACCAATCCGGAGAAAGAAAATTGCCCAACAGCCAGGATACCACCACCGGCAAGATCCAGACCACCGACAGGATGGTCGCCACTATCAGGAACTTCCCGATCAAGTAGTCCCAACGCGTCAATGCCTTGCTGTTATAGATGACAATCGCATTGCTCGCCAAATCGTTGGCGATGAGCCGGTGCACGAAGAGCGCCACGATGATCATGGACAAGAACGGTCCGCTGAACGTCAGCAGGTAGAACATCACCCGATAAACGCCGTCGACGCAGATTTCCGGATACAGGAGCGCCCATGAGCTTAGACCGCTAATGACCCGTACCATCTGCTCGCCTCCGATGCTTTCCAACCACCCGAGCAGGGCGCTCTCCGGCGCCACAAGCTGGCCGAAGAGAAAAAACACGCCGCCAAGCAGCAGGGTCTGGGCAAAGGCGAGGACCAAGAAGATTTTTATGATCTTGCCCGATAGGCAAAGTCGCAGTCCGTAGCGCGAGATGGAAAGCCGCCGCCGCCACACGCCAACGCCCTCACCTTCCCAACGCCGATACTGAGCAGTCCAAGCATGCCTCATACAGCGACTCTCTCCTTATTGAGAGCCTGCAAGAAGAGCTCGCTAAGGGCGTTCGGACTTTCCTTAACCTCCAAGGGCGAAATCCCCGCCGCTCTCATGAGCTCAAGCAATGGATTGAGGGACGACTGACCGTGCACGACCTTTACGTTGCCGTTGTTCAGAACCGAGCACGACCAACCCTGTTTTCGAAAGAGCGCCATCAAAGATTCCTTGGATTCGGCCACCACCACCTCCGCTTCCGGGCGGCGGCGCCCCTTGAGGGCAGCTAGAGTATCGTGGGCGACGACGTTGCCCTGGGCGATAATCACGATGCGATCGCAAATCCGGTCAACGTCGTGCAACAGATGGGAAGAGAGCACCACGCTGATCCCCGACTCCTTCCAGATGCGCTCGATCAACTCCAGAATCAAAGCTTGCCCCTTGGGATCCAAGCCGTTGGTCGGTTCGTCAAGAAAGACCAGATCCGGATCGTGCACCAAAGCCTGGGCGATCTTGATCCGCTGCTTCATGCCCGTGGAATACGTATCCACTTTCCGGTAGCGCTCCTGGCCCATGCCCACGAAATCCAGCATTTCATGCGCCCTTTGACGAGCCGCCTCGAATGGCATCCCGCTCAACTCCCCGCAGTAGGTCACATATTCGCAACCCACCATTCCGGGGATGTGGCAATCTTGCTCCGGAGCGTAACCGATGCGACGCCGCGTCTCGCGCCCGTGGGTGTCGATGTCCTTGCCCAGCAGGCGAACGCTGCCGCTGTCCTTCTCTTCCAGCTGCAGCAGACTTTTGATGAAAGTCGACTTGCCGGCTCCGTTCGGTCCCAGCAAGCCAATTGCGCCCGCCGGCAAAGCGAGGTCGACTCCGTCGAGCACGGTTTGAGCCCCATAGCGTTTCGTCAGGCCACGAGTCTCGATTACGTAGGAATTTGGCATAAGGATTGAGGAAGGTTCGACGCGGACTACACGAGGCGAAGTTCGGAAGTTACAGATTTTTTGAGCGACAGGCGGGGCGAGCCTTTCAACTCTAGTGAAAGACCGGGAAGACGCTGGCCATGACAAGCCCTTTAGCTAGAACTGAGCAGAACTCCAAATGCCTAGAAACCACTTTAGACAAATCGCATCCACAACAACGCTCGCCGCTCTCGCGCTTACCGCCACAAGCTGCAACCAAGCTTCCAACGACGAGATTCCTAGCCTTCACGAAGCCTTCGAAGGCCTCTTTCTCATAGGCGGGACATTGAGCAACTCCATGCTTCAAGATCCCTCGGATCCCGGATACGCCATCGTCGAAAAGCACTTCAACAGCCTCTCCCCCGAGAACTGCATGAAATGGGGTAACATGAACCCCAGCCCCGAAGTATCAAACTACGACCTAATCGACAGCTTCACTGAATACGGAGCCAGCAACAACCAAGCTCTCGTGGGGCACACCTTGTTTTGGCACAGCCAAACTCCCGAGTGGGTCTACCAAGACGAGGCGGGCAAAGACCTTACCCGCGATGCGCTGCTCGCCCGTATGCGCGAGCGAGCCACCCTCATGGCCGAAAAGTGGGGCGATCACATCCTTTATTGGGACGTCGTCAACGAGTCCATCATGTCCGACGGATCTTGGCGTCAGTCAAAGTACCAACAAATCATCGGCGACGACTTTACCGAACAAGCCTTCCGCATCGCTTCCGAAGTGCTTCCTCACCATGCCAAGCTTCTCTACAACGACTACAACATGACCGATGCGGGCCGCCGCGACGCCATCGTGGCCATGGTCAAAGACTTCAAGTCGAAGGGGCTCCGCATCGACGGTATTGGCATGCAAGGCCACTGGCTGATGGATTATCCGGATACGGAGGATATCGCTGCCTCCATCCGAGCCTTCGGATCCACTGGAGCGAAAGTGCACATCACCGAACTCGACCTCGATTTGCTGGGTCGCTCCAGCTTTTTCGGCGCGGACGTCGATATCAAAAGGCTCACCGCAAATTCGGAAAACAACCCCTTCCCTGACGGAGTGCTTCCGTCTAGCGAAGAACACCGTTTCGCCCTCCGCTACGAGGAAATCTTCCAGATGCTCGTGGCCGAAGCCGAGCACATCGAGCGCGTCACCTTCTGGGGCATCAGCGACAAGACCAGTTGGTTGAATAATTTCCCCGTTCGAGGTCGCACCAATTTCGCCCTGCTCTTCGACCGCCAATTCCAGCCTAAACCCGCTTTCTATCGGGTGCTCAACGCTGCATCCAAAACTGACAACTGAACCGCCTACCCCATGTACCCCAAATCCATCTTCGCCGCGCTCTGCCTACTCACCGCCACCGCACTCTCAACAGCCGAGGACTATCCACAGCCACTGGAACTCGGATCGCCAGCTCCCGATTTCACGCTGCCGGGCGTCGACGGTAAAGACTGGTCTCTCAGTGACTTTTCCGATGCGGAGCTCCTGCTCGTACTGTTTACCTGCAACCACTGCCCCACCGCTCAGTACTACGAGGAGCGTATCAAGGACTTGGTGACGGACTACCGAGAAAAAGGCGTCGCCCTCGTGGCCATCAGTCCCAACGACCCCGACTCCGTTCGCCTCGACGAGTTAGGTTGGGCGGTACGTTCAGATTCGTTCGAAGAAATGAAGGACCAGGCAGAGGAGCGAGGCTTCAATTTCCCCTACCTTTACGACGGCGATACGGAATCCGTGTCCCGCCAATACGGCCCACTCGTCACTCCGCACGCGTTCCTCTTCGACTCCGAACGCAAACTCCGCTACGTCGGAGCCATCGATGACTCCGAACGGATCGAACACGTATCCACTCATTACGTACGAGACGCCATCGATGCCCTACTGTCAGGCAAGCAACCAGATATCGCCCAGACCAAGGTGGTCGGCTGCTCCGTCAAATGGGCAGGCAAAAGCCACCTCGTGGAAGACTACATGAAGAAGCTCGCCGCTCGCCCCGTGTCGGTGGAATTGGCTGACGCAGCGACGCTTGCTGCTCTCCGCGCCAACGAAGGCAGCCCCGACCAACCCGCCAAATTTCGTCTCGTAAATTTCTGGGCGACTTGGTGCGCCCCTTGCATAGCGGAATTCGACGAGTTCGTAGAGATAGATCGCATGTACAGCCACCGCGAGTTCGAGTTTGTTTCCGTATCGCTCAATCGACCGGACGAAAAGGATCGCGTACTCGCTTTCCTCAAGAAAAAGCAGGCCGCCAACAAAAACTACCTATTTGCGTCCGCCCAGAGAACGCCGCTTATCGATGCCTTCAATCCTGAGTGGCAAGGGGTCGCGCCTTACACCGTGCTCATCAACCCAGAAGGTGAAATCGTGCACAGCGAAGTTGGCACGATCGACCCTACCGCCCTAAAGCTAAAAATCGTTAGCGAACTGAACGCCCGCAACCCTTGGTGATACGTCAACGTATCCGCATTTCCCTTACCTACTATTCGAGAACTGCAGGCTATCGCCAGTATACATCATCAATTCGATGGCGTTACCGTCCACATCCTTGATCCAGCACTGGTAGGAGTGGTCGATCCCCATTTTTATTTCGGTCACCTCAACTCCCTTGCCAAGCAACTCCTTTCGGGCTGCCTCGATATCTTCCGTTTCCAAGCAAAGGTGGCGGTAGCGAGAGGCCGCACCTTCCTTCAAGGCAACAAGCTCGCCTCCCCACTCTTTAACCGCGCCCTCCTGATCGAAGATCTCGATAAAAGTATCCTTGCCGCATTCCATGTACCAGCCGAAGGGAGCGCCTCCCTCGCTGTTGTTCATGACGAAGGCAATCGGCAATCCTAGCTTATCCCGGTAAAAGGATACCATGGCTTCGGCGTTCTCGGAAAAAAAGCAAAGGTGAGCGAGCTGCTTAATCATAATTTGGATACAGGTGTTTCTATTGGAAGTCAGTGAGCGTGCTGGTGGCGATGCGACTGGATCAAGTCCTCGCCGAAGTCTCCGTCGAATTCCCGCCAAACGCTGTGGATATGGTTGTTTCCGTTCTGCGTATTGTCGTACTCGATGAGAAAACGGGCGCCTTGCAAATAATAGTAGTTGCCTTGCTCTCGATCCACGGGCCCTGCCCAGCCAAATCGAACAAGTTCCCAGCCTCCATTCTCCAGCTCCGCCAAGACCGCTTCACCTAGCTCGCGTTCCGCCTTCGAAACATAGACTTCGAGAAGCGCCCGCAAACGGGATTGCTGAACCGTGTCCAACTCCGGATACGCAATCCCTTCGACCGGCAAGGGACTGACTTTACGATGGGCGCCAGTGAAGATATCGCGCGGAGCGTTCGAACGGAAAACCGCTTTTGCCAGCTGTTCCGCGCTGAAACTTTCAGCCAGAGCGAATGCAAGGTCTTCCTCCGCAGCCAACGCACGAAGTCCTTTCCGCTCGCCACTGGGCACCTCTGCTGGATTTGCCCCTAGAAAGCGTGGGGACATCGACACACCTTCCCCCTTCACCACAGTCGCGTTGATTGACACGTGATGCCCCTCGAATCGCCATCCCCACGTGTCGTCGCTAGGATTTCCAAAAACGTAAAAGTGATAGTCTTCCGGATCTCGCTCAAAGAAGCGACTCGGGCCTTCCAACGCCTGCAAGATGGACTCCAAGCTACGAATATTTTCAACCGTTTGCACCCCTTGCTCGCTGAGCCCCCGCCTCAGCAGAGCGTAGGCAAGCGCATGCTGCTCGGATGCCATTCGTTCGAGCGACAGCCCTTTGCGATCTCGCGGCACGAAGTGCCAGTCCTTGCGTTGCTCGTCGAAGGAGTGTTGGGCAAGCTGCAGCTGCTCCGGCTCGAGACTTTGCAGAAAAGCGACCGCTGCCTTTTCCATTGCGTCTCCCACCTCTTCCCCTCGCAGGAGCGCCCCTTGGAGACCTATTGAGAACACTGACAAAAGGTAGACGAGCCGCGACAAAACTGGGGCGCAAAACGGTTGGGGCATGCGGAGATCCTAACGGCTGTTCACCGTTAGGAAACCTCAAAAACGCGTGTCCTAGCGTACAGGGATACTGCTCGACTAGGAGGCTGGCTAAGCGCAGCGCCGAAAGACCGGTCTGACGCTAATCTTGCCTGATTTGGCGAAACTTGATGTGCAGCTCAGCCTCCAGCTCCTTGATGCGCTTGAAGTCGCCCTTGGTGATGAAAGCCATGGAAACGCCCTTCCTGCCCGCTCTAGCCGTGCGGCCGCTGCGATGCGTGTAGTATTCGATCTGGTCCGGCAATTGGTGATGAACCACATAGGCCAATCCTTCCACGTCGATGCCCCTTGCGGAAACGTCCGTAGATACCAAAACCTCGGCACGCCCTTTGCGGAAGGCTCGCATTACCTTGTCGCGGTCCTTTTGCGAAAGGTCGCCTTGCAAGGTCGCCACTTCGAAGCTCCGCTCCTCCAGCTCGCGAGCCAAGTTTTGTACCCCTGCCTTCGAACGGCAAAAAACCACGCCTGGCTGACCTTTCTGAGCCTTGATGAAACGAGCGATCTCGTCAGGTTTTTCCTCGATCGTGCAAACCGTGAACCAGTGATCGATGTTCTTGTTGACCGGATTGCGACGGTCTACCGTGATGTGCTTGGCGTCAGGCGAGAGGTAGCGTTCGATGATGGCCTTTACGCCCTTCGGCATGGTGGCGGAAAACAGCCAGGTGTTATTGGCGCCGCGGGTGAACTCCAGAATCTTGTTCAAGTCATCCTTGAATCCGAGGCTGAGCATCTCGTCCGCTTCGTCCAGCACCAGCGTATCGATATTAGAGAGATCCACCGCTTGGGCCTTGAGCAAATCGATCAAGCGGCCGGGGGTCGCAACCACGATATGAGTCGGGCGCGCGAGCGCCGCGATTTGCTCCTCGATTTTTTCGCCGCCGGCAACCGCCTCCGTAAAGATCTTCGACGTATACTTGGTGTAGTGGAAAAGCTGCTTGGCGATTTGCTTGGCCAATTCGCGGGTCGGGCTGAGGATCAAGGCCTGCACCTGCTTCTGCTTCGGGTCGATCTTCTGCAAGAGCGGGAGGCCGAAAGCGGCCGTCTTGCCCGTCCCTGTCTGCGCCTGTCCCACGAAATCCCCCTTGTTAGCCAAAAGGTAAGGAATCGTAAGCTCCTGTATCTCGGTAGGTTCGAAAATCCCTTTCTCCTCGATCCCTTTGATCAGATCCGCTGCTACTCCTAATTCCTTAAATGTTTTCATATCGCGATTAACTGCCGAGTTGATGGGGGCAATGTTCCGTTTGTCAAACTACGACCTCTGCAGCGAAGCCCTTACAAGCGCCTCGGGAACAGAAAAAAACTTTGCATCCCCGCTGTCCCGTCACTTAGTACGGCTCCTCCGACCCGGAATCCCAAACAGATGGACGAATCGCGAAAGACAGCTCTACAGGCCATCCGCTTCCTTATCGTAAGTGGCGTCTCGCTGTCGATCGACTACGGCGTCTACAGCTTCCTGAGCCACTTCACCATGCTCGACAGCTCATGGGCGAAACGCGTCAGCTTCGTGTGTATCTTCGCTTGGGGCTACTTCGCCCACAAGCACTTCACGTTCAAGAACCGAGGCTTCAGCGCCAGTGAACCCCTGCGCTTCGGGCTGCTCTACTTGACTGGGTGGGTTATCAACAGCCTCGTGCACGACTACGCCGCCGCGAATCCTGGAGCCTCCAATCCCGCCTTCCTCGCCGCCACCTTCGTCTGGGCATGCTGGAACTTCGTCGGGCAGAAATTCTTCGTCTTCCGCAAGCGGGAAATTGAAGAGGGATAGCGGCTGTCGACCCCGAAAACCGCTACCCCTCGACTAGCGGTAGCATCTGGGAGCCCCAAACCAAAAGGCTCCCAAAAAATGAACAAACGTGCCTCCCCACGACTGGATCAATAGCTGAACGGCATAGAAGGAGAGTCGGCTCTCGCAGGGGTTCAGCGATACAAAACGTAGCCGTCAGAATTAAGCCTAAACTAGGGTCAATTCTTCATAATCCAACACCATTTGGATCGCACTTCGTTCTTTCTATAGAGCGGCCTTTTCAAGCGGAACGAACCGGTCCTTTAAGGCCGGGGAAAACAAGCGTTAGTCCGCTGGGGGAAAGGCGCCGGGGAAGGTTACGTCCCGCTTTTTCCAGCTTAGGGCTTCCAAAGCCTCCTTGGGCAGGTCCGCTTGCGAGCGGACTCCTGCAAAATCTGGCATCAACTCGAAGCGCAAAGTCTCTTTTCCGTGAAACATGGACCCGTTGTATCCAACGAAGGACTGCGAGCCTTCCGCAAATCCCGGAATCAGAGCGTTCAGTTCTTCGTGGGTGTCGAGCAAGACGGAGTTACCTTCGCCGCTCACCGGGCTCCATTGAATCAGGGGTCCATCGTTCACGTACCCATCTTGTACATACACGTTCGCCTCGATGCGCTCGACCTGCGGCTCCGTCATCAATTCCTTGAGCACTTCGCTTTGGCGAAATTTGAGCAAAGGTCCGCGGTGGTTGTCGTCCGCGTAAAGCAGATTGCCCATGAAAACATGACTGTGGCGCTCCTCCACGCCAGGACCGCTGGCGGGGTGCCAATCGAAATGATCTCCCACGGCGCTTCTATTCGTGCGCTCGAACGTAACGGTGCTGTTCACCATCGTGTTTTGGTACACGCGAACGCGTTCGCTGTTGAGTATGAATATCGCTTGCGGGCAGTCCACGAACACATTGCCCGCGCAGACCGCTCCCTTGGAAATTTCGAAGAAGAAGCCGTTGTCAGTATTCTGTATCCAGTTGTTGACGAACAACCCGTCTACGTTTCCTACGTCGTACCAAATTCCGCTCGAATCTTCATTGTCGATGATAAGGTTCTCCCGGCAGGTTACGCGGTAGCATTGGTTGAAGATCTTGATCGCGGTCACATAGTAGCCCGTGATCTTCTCCATGTTGTTGTGCGTCACGATGTTCCTCTCGATCAGAACGTCGTTCGAGCTGAGAATAAACAAGCCTTCCGTGCTGGTGTGGCTTACGAGACAATGGCGAATAACCAGTCCGTCGCCACGGAAGTATCCCCCTACCCGCGAGCAGTAGCTAAACGTGCAGTGCTCGAAGACGGATCCGACCACGTCCTTGCCGTGCGCCGATTCTGGTGACACCTCCTCCGGATCGTATCCCTCGATCTCTATGGCGCGGTACGCATATTGGGTGAATACAATGCCCCTGACCTGCGGCCCGACCGTGCTCGGCGCCATGCCATGGACTTCCTTGGTAGATCGCGTCAACGCGTTGTCGAAAACGGTGATCTCTAAAGTCTTCCCTTCCGGATCGGTCGCCGTGTAGACATAGCCTTCCTCGTAGTCGATGTAGAAAGAGTTCTCGTCCAATTCACCCGGCCACCCCACTTGGCGCAACATGCGTCCATCGACGAAAACCATGTCGTTGTTGAATCGATACATCGGAGTGCGGGCTGCTTCCCGGTGGCGACGCCACCAAGGCTGAGGCTTCATCGGGAAGAGCGTTTCCCATTTGACGCGCCAAAGCCCGTCGCGCAGCGCTTCCCATTCGTCGGCAATAGCTGTTCCCTTCAGGATCGGTACCTCGTCCGCGTAAGGCTGGATGACAAGCCCTTGGTTGAAAACCAGATCGCCCGTCCGATAGGTCCCTCCCCGTAGCACGATCGCATCGCCAGTAACCGCCTTCTCGAAGGCCGCCTCTATGCTTGTGGCTTGATCCAGCGACAAGCCGGACTGCTCCGCCTGCCCGTCAGGAGCAACGTAGTAAATGGATCCATCAACTTGAGGTAGTTCATAGTTCAAGCGAATCGGACCGTAGGGTCCGCCCGATGGCTGCGCATGAACGGAAAATGCGAAAATGAGAGCCGACAGGCTCAGGAGCGCGCGGCGAAGCGATGAAAACGGGGTGATAAACATGGCACTTAAAATACACCCCTTTTGCCATCGTACGAAAAAAAATTCCGTTGTGATGGCTCGCGCCTCGTTCGCTCTATAGAATAGAACCGGCTAGCTGAAGTCGAATTGAACTTTGTCGCCTTGGATCTTCAGCTTCGCGCTGAACTCCTTGCCCGCCTTTGACTTGAAGCCTTCGAGCGGCCCAACCACCCCTTTTTCCAGCAAGGCTCGGGCTTCGTCGGCGGAGAGCGGACGCTGAGCCACCTGCTTCCACACGATGAAGCGACATCCATTTTTCCAATTGCAGCAACCATAGCCCTTCGCGCCCTCCACGATCGGACTCTTGCAAATCGGACAATCGCCAAACTTTTCCTGGCCTCCGGTCTCTTGGCTGGTCTCGACTTTCTCGAATTTGAGTTTGCCGCCCCTTCCCAAAGCGAGAAAGCCCAGCAGCTTTTTCCCTTTGTCCTCGATCGGGTGCGGTTCCAAGGTTCGTCCGTTGTAGAGCAGTTCCCGCATCAATGCCGGCTGAAAGGTCATGCCATACTCGCCGTCCTTGATGACGAACTTGCACCCATCCCGCCAACTTGAACAACCGTATCCAGTTTTTCCGCGCATCACTGGAGCGCGACATTTCGGGCAGGGACCTAAATTGCGCAGGTCAACTGTCTTGCCTGCATCGTTCGCGAGAATCTCCTTCGTGTATTCAACGACGTCTGACATGAAGGAGGCCGCGTCCTGTTCGCCGCGTTCCACCTTCTTCAAACGAAACTCCCAGTCACCCGTAAGTTCAGGAGACTTGAGCCGTTCGTCCTGGATAAGCGAAATCAAATGCCTTCCGCTATCGGTGCTGATGAGATTCTTCTTCTTTCGCTCAACATACTTTCGCTGTATCAGCACCTCGATAATCGAGGCACGCGTGGCGGGCGTTCCCACCCCCTTGTCCTTGAGCGCTTCCTTGAGCTCCTCGTCGTCGACGATCTTACCCGCAGTTTCCATGAGCGAGAGGAGCGTCGCCTCCGTGAAACGCTTTGGCGGGTTGGTCTTAAACTTCTCGATACTCGGCGTGTGAGGATTGCTCTCCCCTACTTGGAAGTTCGGCATGGCTGCCGGTTCTTCCGCTTCCTTTTTCTTCTTCCCCTTTGCAGCCTTCTTTTCAGCTTGCGGGTAAAGAGCCTGCCAGCCGGCATCCAGCAAAACCGTGCCCTTGGCGCGAAAAGCTTCTTCGGCCGCCTTCGCTTCTACTGTAGTCACAGCCTTGATACAAGGCGGGTAAAAAACGGCGATCAACCTCACTAACACGGCATCGTAAACCCGAGCTTCGTCCTCGTTCAGATTCCGCGGCAAGTCCTCAGTGGGTATGATCGCGTGGTGATCCGATACCTTGCTGTCGTCCACGATTCGCTTGTTGAAGGGAAGGTTTTCGAGATCCAGGGGCTCTATCTCCTTGGACTTCGTAGCCGCCAGTCGCTTGAGAAGCGGTCCGATGGTCGGTTGCAAGTCAGTCGAAAGGTAGCGGCTGTCCGTACGCGGGTAGGTGATGTGCTTCTGCTCGTAGAGGTTCTGGGCGATGCGCAAGGTCTGGTCGGCCGTAAAACCGTAACGGCGGTTCATCTCCCGCTGCAGTTCGGTTAGATCGAAAAGCAAGGGAGGATTGGTGCGTTCGTCCTTCTGCTGCACGTCGCTGACCACAAGCGGCTGGCCGTCGACTTTTGCCAGCAACTCCTGAGCCTTTCCTTCCTCGGCGATCTTGCCGCCGACATGACGAAACTTCGTTTCGCGACACTGCGTGTGGACCTCCCAGAAATCCTCGGACTTGAAGTTTTCAATCTCCGTATCCCGACCAACGATCATGGCGAGAATCGGAGTCTGCACGCGTCCCAAGCTCAGCAGCAAGTTTCGCTTCCCGTATTCAACTGTGAAATACCGGGTGGCGTTCATGCCGACGATCCAGTCCGCCTCGCTACGACACCTTGCCGCGTCATGTAGCGTGTCGAAATCCTTGCCGTCCTTGAGCGAAGCGAAGCCCTTGCTGATCGCTGAGCTGGTCAAAGAGCTTATCCAGAGACGCTTGACGGGCTTTTCCGTACAGCCCGCCCACTCCAAAATATAGCGAAAGATGAGCTCGCCTTCTCGGCCGGCGTCCGTGGCGCAAATGATTTCCTCCGCTTCCGAAAAAAGCTTTTTGACCGTCGCCAACTGCTTCTTAGCGCCGTCGTCCCCTCGCGCCCTCAACTCGAACTGCTCCGGAATGATGGGCAAGAGGCTCTTTTTCCATGACTTCCACTCGGGGCGGTACTCTTCGGGTTCCTTCAACTCCACCAGGTGGCCGAAGGCCCATGTCACCGCCCAATCCCCGCCAGCCAGATAGCCATCGTGTCTCTGGCCAGCATTCAGGTGCTTGGCGATATCACGGGCAACGGACGGTTTTTCGGCGAGGACGACTTTCATTCAGGGAGGCTGGCCGAGGCAAACCATCTGAAAAGCAAAGTCAACGACGGGATGCCATGACCTTTGGCCCCGCTCTCTCCACCCTATCCGCAAACACAAAAAAGCCTCCGGGCTACCACCCCCGGAGGCATTCAGATCAAACAAACTAGATTAACGATATCCCATAGAACAAAAAACGGAGCTCCTAGAAGCGAAGGCCCCAAGCCCCGTTATCCATCTTAGAAAGTCTGACCGAACCCATTTCGCTGGCGAAAATAGCGACCGTGCCTTCGGACTCGATCTGGGGTTCGGCGGAAAGCGCCGCTTCGTAGGAGGCAACGAGAGCGTCCAAGGTTTCGGCGTCGGAAAATTGAGAGCTCAGGCTGTTGACCAAGTCTTGTACCGCCGCTTCCGACTGAGCGTGGCGAGCCTCCAGGCAACGTTCCTTCACCAAATGCTCCCAGTCGTTCTTCTTGTAGAGCTCAACGATTTCCTTGAGAGCTTGCTTGGGCGTCTCCTCGGCAGTGTCCGCTTGGACCAGAGATCCCCCAATGAATAACGTGATGGCGACGATGGATGATAATAGCTTTTTTTGCATGTGTAATCTGGGTTGTGGATTGGAAAGCGACTTCGTATCCAAAAACTGAGTGCGCTTGTCTAATCTCCCGTTACATGCGTGCCATCGTGGGCCTTGGACGCTTGTCGAAGTTGGGCCGCTTAGGGATGTCGGCCTAAAACTCCATTAGGATCCCTTACCTATTCGGCTTCGAGACGCGTTTCTTTAGCAAAAAATCCGCAAAAAAGCGCCGCCGGCGAACCGGCAGCGCTTCTAAAACCCCCGAAACAAACGGAAAAACGGAAATTAGTCACGGGCGACCGGAAGGATTCTGCCCTCTTCGTCGTAGAAGATTTCCTTTACCTTCACGTTACGCAGGTGATTGACGCCTTTGGAAATCTCACAGTCGTGATGAAAGAGGTACCAACGACCTTCAAACTCGACGATGGAATGGTGGGTCGTCCAACCGAGGACCGGCTCCAGAATGCGACCGCCGTAAGTGAAGGGACCGTACGGATTGTCTCCAACTGCGTAGCAGAGGTAGTGCGTGTCCCCCGTCGAGTAGGAAAAGTAGTAGCGCCCTTGGTATTTGTGCATCCAAGCCGCTTCAAAGAAACGGCGGTCGTGGTCCCTCCCCTTGAGCAATTCCCCGTTCTCGTCCCGAATCTCGATGCGACGTGGCTTCTCCGCAAATTCCTTCATGTCCTCTCGTAGCCTTCCCACGACCGGCAACAACGCAGGCGTATCCCCCTCCGGCTCCTGACCGTCAGGATCGAAGCTGTCGCCTTGCCAGTTCTGCAACTGGCCGCCCCAGATTCCGCCGAAATAAAGGTACGCTTCACCGTCGTCATCGACAAAAGTCGCAGGGTCGATGCTGAAGCTTCCCTTTATAGGCTCCGGCTCCGGCACGAACGGTCCCTCCGGCCGATCGCCGACCGCCACCCCGATCCGGAAAATCCCATCCGCTGCCCGGGCGGGAAAATAAAGGTAGTACTTCCCGTTCTTGAATGCGGCATCGGGCGCCCACATCTGCTTGTCGACCCAAGGAACATCCTTCATGTCCAAGGCCACTCCGTGGTCGGTCACTTCTCCGTCGATGGAGTCCATGGAGAAAACATGGTAGTCGACCATGTCGTACTGGTCTCCATTGTCGTTGGTCGGCTGATCCGTTTCCCGGTCGTGGGAAGGATAGATGTAGATCTTACCCTCGAATACGTGGGCCGAGGGATCCGCTGTGTACGTGTGCGAGATGAGTGGCTTATCGGACATAATCATGATCGGTGGGGATTTGAGAGAGGACCGTCAAAGTGAGGTTAGCGGCAGGAAGATCGCTCGTGTTCTGCAAATGCACAACCGGATCTTGTGACTTCGCCTTTGCGATTTGGTCTAGCTATAGCTCTGAAAAACGCGGTTCACCCCAAGGGGTTTCACCCAAGCAAAGCGAGTTTCCCGCGCGAAAGATTGGAGCCCGATCCACCTAAAAAGGCATTGCCTCCAAGGGCGACTGTGTAAGCATTCACCGCAAGTTACCCATGGCTATTCAATCTAGCATTTCTAGTCCAGCTCTCCGACGCCTCAAACAAGGCTTCGCCGGACTTTCTATGCTGACAGCGCTGCATGCGGGAGCTCAAGAGCTGCCCACGCGCGAGGACGAAGGCCCCGTATCGCTCGAGGAGCTCGCCAATACGCCTGTCATCATCTCGTCACGTCTGGAATCCCAAATCTTCAACGCGCCTACAGGCTCCTTCGTGTTTGACCAAGAGGACATCGAGAGCCTGCCCGTCGACTCCATCCCTGAAATGCTGCGCTACGCACCGGGCGTCCACATCGTGCGACCGAGCAACGGCATCTGGGGCATGGGGATCAGAGGAGTGAACTCCCGCTTCTTCAATCGCGCCCTGTTCACCGTGGACGAACAGAACGTCTACGCTTCCATCTTCGCCGGACTTTTCGGCAGCCAACACGACCTGCTCATGGAGGATGTCGCTTCCGTAGAGGTCGCCTACGGGCCTGGCGGCGGCACCTGGGACAACAACGCCGTGAACGGCATGGTCAACGTCCGCATGAAAACAGCCTTCGAGACGGAGGGCAGCCTGCTGCGGATCAACCTCGGCACGGAGAATCGCGGGGCCGCGGCCCGTATCGGTTGGGCCGTAGACCAGAAAACCTCAGCCCGCGTCTACGCCAAGGCCAACCAACGTGACTCCAGCCTCACCCGCTTCCCCTACGAAAACGATTGGGATACCGCTCGGGCCGGATTTCGCGTAGACCATCGCCCCACTTCGCACGATTTGGTAAGCGTATCCGGCGAAGCCTTCTACTCGGACCTCGGTTACGCCTACAACCTAGCCGACTTCGATACTGGCTCCCTAGACTTCGTTGCCGACACCGAACGTCTCGCCGGAGCCAATACCCAATTCAAATGGACTCGCAACGTATCCAACGACAGCTCCTACTCGGTGCGCAGCTGGTTCGGCTATTCGGATCTCGACGCGGCCTACGCCGCATTCGGCATCTGGACTGGAGGACTGGAGGCGCGTGGCAAGCAACGCTGGAGCGACGCCCATACCCTTAGCTTCAACATCGGCGCCGCCTACGACGAGGAGCACACCTCTTCCACCCTAGCGTCTGACTTTACCAGTCGAGTTCTGAGCAGCTTCGTGACGTATTCAGGCTTCCAGCACGAATGGGCGCTCTCGCCGAAAAAGCTCACTTTCTCCTGGGGCGTAGACTTTCGCTACGACAACCGAGCCGAGCATACCACGACGTCTCCCAACGCCAGTCTCATCTACGAGATCGACGACTCCAGCCGGGTATGGCTTTCTTATTCGCAGGCAAACCGAAACCCGCCCGTTTCGCTGAGCGTAATTGAAAGCCTCCGCAGCGGCAAAGCGCTGGACGCGCCCATCCGCATTCCCACACCCGGCGGACCCCTGACCCTGGAGCACAGCCTAGCCGACGCTGTCTCGGACCAGCTGCTGGACGCCGAGGAAATGGATTCCTTCGAAGCGGGTTACCGGTCCGCATTCGCTGACGAAAAAGGCAGTTTCATGCTGAACGCCTTTCTCTACGAATACGACAAGCTCATCGGTCGCGTCGGCGTGAACTCCTTCCCGGTGCTGACCACCGCCACCCCATACGTAAAGATCAACGGCGCCTACGATAACTTGCTGGAAGGCGAGGCCTACGGCTTCGAGGCTTCCTTGGACTGGAAACTCAGCCCACGACACCGGGCTCGTTTTAACTACTCGTTCAAAAAGGACAAATTCGAGTCTCTCATCACCCCTCAAAACCAGTTCCAAGAGGACTTCATCAATTTTTCCATCGGCGAATTCGACGAGAGCACGCCGGACCATATGGCAACCCTCAATCTTTCATCCGAAATTGCCGATGATTGGAATTTGGATACAGGGCTTCGCTACACCAGCAGCTACAATTTCGCCAAAGGGCTGCAACCTGAAATTTTTCAACTAGACGCTAGACTGTCTTGGCAAAAAACAGAGTCCCTCAGACTCTCGCTCGTAGGCCGAAACCTTCTGGACCCGACGACCCAAGAAGCCCGCTTGAAGGACTTCTTCGGACATTGGACAGAGGTAAAGCGGGAAGCGTACTTGGAGATCAGCGCCCAGTTCTAGGCGAAGACTGACTGCATGCGGTACCGAACCTACAAGCTTCTAGCGGCTGTCGCCACCCTTCTGCTCACTCTGGTGACAGACTGCTCGCTCCTGCAGGCCCAAACCTTGCAGATAGATTCCTCCACCGCAAACTGGATCGAAGGCTTCGCCGATTTCGTAAGATGGGAAGGCGAAGAGAATTCCGAAATGATTACCATCGGAGTAATCGGAGCGCCGGAAGTAGCCAGCTACCTCGAACGCCGCGCCCTCTCCAGAACCAGCACGCCGCGAATAAAGGTGGCAATCTTGTCACCTCACGATTCATTTCGTGGCGTGGATATCCTCTACATCGGTGGCTCCCAACAAAAGCACTGGGAAACGATCTTCGCCAAATGCAAGGGCAACCAAACGCTCTCCATCAGCTCGCAAGACGGCTTTGTCGAGGCCGGAGGATGCGTGGAATTCGTAGTGCGCCGCAACCGCTTGCGCTTCTACATTGCCAGCGAGCACGCCAAAGCCTGCGACGTGACTATCAGCTCGAAACTACTGGAGCTCGCAATCGAACCCAAAGCGCGATGAGGGTACTCCAAGGCATAAAACGCCTGCTCTTTCGCTGGCGGATCTCAACTAAGATCGTAGCGGTCTGCGCGTTCACCTCCTTCATTAGCCTTACCTCTCTCTGCGCGATCGCCGTCTACTTGGATTGGCAAGAATTCAAGGAATCTCGTCTCAGTTCCCTGAATACGCTTTCAGAAATCATATCCACCAACAGCGAAGCCTCCCTCCGCTTCGACGACCCCTCAACGGCGCTCGAACACCTTGGCTCGCTCAAGCACGAACCAGGCGTCCTACAGGCAACCTTGTTCGACAAGTACCAGATACCCTTCGCCAGCTACAGCCGCGAGCAAGACCGCCCTCCGCTTAAATACATTGAGAGCGAACTACCCATTTGGCAGGAAGACTCGATCCTCATCGCCCACCCCATTCGCCTGAACGAGGAGCAAATCGGCCAGCTGGTTATCGAAGCCGACACCGGCCCCTTCATGCTGTCGGCTTATCGGAGTATCAGCGTCAGCGGGCTCCTGGTCGCCGGAGGTCTGCTAATCTCCATTTTTCTCGCTTCGCGCATGCAGCGACTTATCGCAGCGCCCATCAAGGAGCTCGACGAAATTGCCGCCAAGGTGCAGGACTCCGAGGACTTTTCGGTGCGGGCCATCAAGCGATACAACGACGAAGTCGGCTCCCTCGTGGATAGCTTCAACGCGATGCTTCAAACCATCAGCGACCGAGACCGCTCCCTGCGAGAAGTGAACGCAAATCTCGAAACCATCGTCGAGCAGCGCACCAAAGACCTTCGTATCCAAAACTTCGCCTTGCAGGAGGCTATCGAGGCGGCCAAGGCCGCCTCCGTCGCCAAAAGCGAATTCCTGGCAACCACCAGCCACGAACTCAGAACTCCGCTCAATCCAATAATTGGATACGTCGAGAAAATCCAACGAGACCTCCCCAACGGACCGCATACCCGCGAGCTTTCACTCATCCGCCAATCCGCCGCCCAGCTCCTAAGGCTCATCGAGGACATCCTAGACTTCAGCCGTATCGAAAGCGGCACCCTCCTACTCAAGAACGAGAGCGTGCACGTTCCTAGCCTCTGCGAAGGTGTGGCAAACTTGCTTCGCCCTCAAGCCAGCGAAAAAGGGATCGTGCTCGCCCTCGAATCATCCGAGGACTGCCTGGGCGACGACCAAAACTGCAACATCTCAATCGACGAAGGCAGGCTCCGGCAAGTCGTGCTGAACCTCACCAACAATGCGATCAAGTTCACCAACAAAGGGTCCGTCACCCTGCGGGCTGAACTGAAGCGCAAAGGGGCGCGAAAGGCCGACTTGAAGATCGAAGTGATCGACACCGGGATCGGCATCGACGAGGCTGACCGCGACAAGCTTTTCAAGCCATTCTCCCAAATTGACGGGTCGTGGACCCGCGAATACGGAGGCATGGGGCTCGGCTTGGCGATATGCCAGCGCATCGTGAACGCGATGGGCGGAGAAATATCGTGCCGCAGCCAGCCCCAAAAAGGCAGCTGCTTTACCGCTGCCATTCCCGTAAAGCTCTGCAGCTATTCCCCCAAGCAAAAAGATATAGACGGAATAGGCGGCAGCTTCAGCCTGAACTCCGGAGTCCGCGTGCTGCTGGTGGAGGACGAGCCGGTTAACCGCGAGCTGATGGACTCCCTACTCTCCAGCCTTGGCCATCAAGTGACGGTCGCGAAAAACGGCCTGGAAGCTGTCGACGCCGCAAAGTCGCAATCCTTCGACTTTATTCTGCTGGACATCAGCATGCCAAAGATGGACGGATTTGCCGCTAGTCGGCACATCCGCAAGCTAGGCAAAGACAATGCACGCATCCCAGTTGTCGCCATGACAGCTCACGTCACGCCTGAAGACAAGGAACGCTGCTTCGAGTCCGGCATGAACGACTACCTTTCCAAACCCGTGTCGTTCACGCAGCTGAAGCACACCCTCGCTAAATGGGTGAGCCAACGGCCCGTTTAGCTGGCCGACCGCGTTTCGATTCGGTTTCCGCAACGCCAGTCCCATTTTCAAGCCCTGTGAATTGAAGCAGTATCCAATTCAAGGTGACGAGAGCGGTCCATGATCGATCGCTAACGAGACCGAGAGGCAACGACGAGAGTCGAACGAGGCGGTATGGACTTTCGCTTTTGACTCGAGAGACGGGGCGAGAGCATGGAAGCCTCAAGCCCCTGCGAGCCTCAAAAAAAACGGTGTAAGGACTTTTTGGACACGAGGCTTGGGCCGTTATCTCCCAGCGCTGGTTCACGGAGCCAGTCTCATCGGTCGGCTGGAAATGGTAGGGCAAGAGGGATTCGAACCCCCGACCGCAAGATTAGAAATCATGTGCTCTATCCAACTGAGCTATTGCCCCGACCGGCAACCAGAGGACTGCCTCCGATTACATAGGCTGCTTTAAAAGTCCTGCCGAACCCCTTGTCAAAACGGAAACTCACATTGCTGCACTCTCTTGCCAAATAACAATTTCGTAGACAGCCCCTACAATAGAGCTAGCTTCAAGCCCAATTTCCCAGACCTCCAGAGTTATGGCACATCAACTACACCCGAACATCGACCTAGAGACTTTCGAATCCCTCGCTCAAAAAGGGAACGTCATCCCTGTGTACGCCGACTTGATGGCCGACTTGGAAACTCCCTTGACCGCCTACTCGAAACTCAAGACCGACGGACCCGCGTTTCTTCTCGAGTCCATCGAAGGTGGAGAGCGCCTGTCCCGCTACACCTTCATCGCTTGCCGTCCCCGCAAGGTCTATAAGTGCTACTGGGAAAAGACCATCATCGAAGAAGCCGGGCAAGACAGCCGCGAAATCGAAACGCCACAGGACCCACTCTCCTTAATAGAGGAAGAGATCGCTAAGCATCACCCGGTCGAAATGCCAGAGCTGGCGCCTTTCACGGGAGGCGCCGTTGGATATGTTTCGTACGAATACATTTCTCGCATCGAAACCGTCGTGCCAACCGCCCCAAAGAACTGCCACGGGTCCCCGCTCGCCTACTACATGCTTGCCGACTCGATGGTCATTTTCGACCGCGCCAAGCAAACGATGCGGCTGCTGGTAAACGCTCGACTCGAGGGAAAATCGAACGCCGGCGAGGCCTACGAGGCCGCCCTGCAGGAGCTTGACCAGCTCAAACGCAGACTGGAGGCCCAGTGCACCCTCGCCCCTGCCACCCTGAACCCACCAGAAGGGATCAAGGTTCCCCAAGGAAATTTCATAAAGGAAGACTTCGAGGACATGGTGGAGCGGACAAAGGAGTACATTCGCTCGGGGGATATCATTCAAGTCGTCCTTAGCCAACGTTTCGAAAAGGACTTCCGAAAGACCCCGCTCGACCTATATCGCGCCCTTCGCAACGTTAACCCGTCGCCCTACATGTTCCTCCTGGAAACCGACGACTTCGCTATCGTAGGCGCCTCTCCGGAAGTTCACGTCCGCTTAACCGACAAGAAGGTCGAGATCCGCCCCATCGCCGGCACTCGCCACCGCGGCAAAACGGAAGCGGAAGATCTCGCGCTGGAAGCGGAGTTGTTGGCCGACGAGAAAGAGAAAGCCGAACATCTCATGCTGGTGGACCTAGCCCGCAACGACATTGGACGCGTTTGCGAGTACGGATCCGTTGAGGTACCCGATTACATGATCGTCGAACGCTACTCCCATGTCATGCACATCGTTTCGCAAGTGGAAGGAAAGATCGCGCCAGACAAAAATGCCTTCGACCTGATGCGGGCCACTTTTCCAGCCGGCACGGTTAGCGGAGCCCCCAAGATCCGAGCCATGCAAATCATCTCCGAGAACGAGCCCGACCAACGCGAGTTCTATTCGGGCGCGCTCGGCTACTTCAGCTACAACGGAAACCTCGACAGCTGCATTACCCTGCGTACCGCCATGGTCAAGGATGGCAAAATCGTCATTCAGTCCGGAGCCGGCATCGTCGCCGACTCCATCCCCGAAAGCGAGTATCAGGAGACGATCTTCAAAGCCTCAGCTCTCTTCAAGGCTGTCGGTCTCGCCGAAGCCTTCGAGGGGTAGCCCCCGCTGCCCGCTGCGGCAGCTCAGCTTCAAAGCTCAATCGAATTGATAGGGGTCCAAGCGTTTACCCCGAGTGTGCCCCATGCCTCCAGCTAGGGGTAGACTCGGATGAAGCCCCAGCACCACACCGATCGTAAGCTATTGCTAGCAAGCGCTATGCAAGTTTACTACCACTAGCTCCCCCAAAAACACTCTTTCCGCCCGTAGCTCCCGAAGCGTTTACCCCTAAAAACAAGATGCGGGTATATATCCATTCTGTTTTCTATTTACTTCCGTTTTTTCTTATTTTCGGGAAGGATTTACTCGCATTTTTGGCAATCATACCCCAAAAACGTAGTTACGAATGTAAATCCCGGTAATTATTAGCGGTCTTTTTGTAAACAAGAGATTAAACAACGTGGGTATAGTACCCTACCCCTTTTTTGGGCTATACACCGTTAACGCTAAGTACTTTGATTGATCCATAGCCTCAAGCGCCTAGCAACCGAACCGACCACGACATGAGCACACCATCCAACATCTCTGAGCGACGCGTCGATTCACTGCCATCCGTTTGATTTCTCAACCATCCCAGCCACTCAACGGAGACCCCAGAACCATGTCCATCCAAGCACTCGCCGACCTGCCACACAACGCCCACCACGGATCCCAAGCCTCAAACCTTAAAATTTTCAACGAGGACGAGGGATCAAACGTCACCACCGTTAACTTTCGACCCGCGGTGACCGAGAAGAAGGAAAAAGCTGAGCTACCCGAGCGTAACAGCATCAAGACCTACCTTCACGAAATCGGAAAGATTCCGCTGCTCACCCCCGCCCAAGAAATCACTTTGGCCCGCCGCATCCAGGCCGGCGAAAAGGAGGCTCGCGACTTGATGATCAAGTCGAACCTCAGGCTCGTGGTGAAGATCGCCCACGACTACAAGGACTTTGGCCTGCCCGTTCTCGATCTCATCAGCGAGGGAAATATCGGACTCGTTAAGGCGGTAGAACGCTTCGATCCCGACAAGGGAGGAAAACTGAGCACCTACGCAGCTTGGTGGATCAAGCAGTCCATCAAGCGGGCCCTCGCGAACCAGAGCAAAACCATCCGCCTTCCCGTTCACCTCGTGGACAAAATTTCTCGCATGCGCAAGATGGCCATGGCCCTGACTGAGGAGCTCGGCCGCGAGCCGACAGATCAAGAGCTAGCCGACGAGCTCGAAATGCCCGTCAACAAAGTCTCTCACCTCAAGTCCGTAAGCGTGCGTCCGACTTCCCTCAACGCTCCGGTGGGCGAAGACGGAAACAGTACCGAATTCGGGGAAATAGTTGGCGACGACAACGCCCCCACTCCCTATGAAAACTTGCACGAAAAGTCCCTTCGAGGCGACCTCCATGAGATGATCACTGGACTCGACGCCCGCGAAGCTGAGATTATCCGTTTGCGCTTCGGACTTAACGGAGACACGCCCCTCACCCTGGAGGAAGTCGGACAGCTATTCGACATCACGCGGGAACGCGTTCGCCAGCTCCAAAACATCGCCCTTTCGAAAATGCGCAAAATCATGGCCGGAAAGGAACGCCAGCACACAGCCGAAGAGATCGAGATGGAAAACCGCGAGCGCAAGCGCATGGAGGTCTTCAGAGAATTTTACGAAGCTACCGCAGCCAAGGCATAATAAACCACAAAAGGTTCTATTGTAGTTCGCCGAAAACGAACACGCTCTGTATCCGAAATCGGATACAGGGCTTTTTTATGGAGATCGCGCTTTTAAAAAAGACGGCACGCGAGTAGTTCCCTTTCGAAGATGAGCTCCTTGGGCAGGTGGTCGTGGAGCCTGAGAAACAGTTCCTCGTGCATCAACAACTCGCGCTTCCATGCGTCTCGATTTACCTCCATGAGGCTGTCCCACTTTTCTTCCGGAAATTCCAATCCCCTCCAATCGATATCGGTATAGTGCGGCACGTAGCCTATCGGCGTTTCCTTAGCCCTCGCCTTTCCTTGGGCCCGCTCTGTAATCCATTTTAGGATACGCATGTTTTCACTAAATCCGGGCCAGACGAAAGCGCCCGTTTCGTCCTTGCGAAACCAGTTCACGTGGAAAATTCGAGGCGTCTCCCTAATCCTGCGCTGCATCTTGATCCAGTGCCGAAAGTAGTCGCCCATGTGGTAGCCAATGAATGGCAACATCGCCATCGGATCACGCCGCACAGATCCAATATCGCCGAAAGCGGCAGCCGTCATTTCCGAGCCTAGAGTCGCTCCAATGTATACGCCATCCGACCAATTGAACGCCTCGAAAACCAGCGGAATCGTCGTCATCCTGCGGCCGCCGAACACGATCGCGCTAATTTCGACCCCCTTGGGGTCTTCCCACGCCGGATCGATCGTCGGGCACTGAGAGGCAGGCGCGGTGAAACGAGCGTTCGGATGGGCCGCTGGCGTTTCCGAAGCGGGCGTCCATTCGTTTCCTCGCCAGTCCGTACACCGTTCGGGTGGAGGACCGTCCATGCCTTCCCACCACACGTCGCCATCCTCCGTCAATGCCACGTTCGTAAAGATCGCATTCTCGCGGATGGATTCCATGGCGTTCGGGTTCGTCTTGAACGATGTGCCTGGGGCCACCCCAAAGAACCCAGCCTCGGGATTGATCGCCCGCAAACGACCATTCTCGTCCGGCTTGATCCAGGCAATATCGTCCCCGACTGTCCACACCTTCCAGCCCTCGAAGCTCTTCGGAGGAATAAGCATCGCGAAATTCGTTTTGCCGCAGGCGCTGGGAAAAGCAGCCGCCACGTAGCAGCGTTCCCCATCAGGGTTCTCAACCCCCAAAATCAACATGTGCTCCGCCATCCAACCTTGATCGCGAGCCATGCAGGAAGCGATTCTCAGAGCAAAACACTTTTTTCCCAAAAGAGCGTTGCCCCCGTATCCACTTCCATAGGACCAAATAGAACGCTCCTCGGGGAAATGCACGATGTACTTGTTTTGCGGATCCGGCTCGCAGGGCCACGGAACGTCCTGCTCTCCCGGTTCTAGAGGAGCGCCCACTGAGTGCATGCACGGGACCACACGCTTGTCTTCGAGCTTGTCTAAGACCTCCTTGCCCATGCGCGTCATGATTCGCATGTTCACCACCACGTAAGGCGAATCCGTTATCTGGATACCCACGTGAGAAATGGGCGATCCGATCGGGCCCATGCTGAAGGGGATCACATACATCGTGCGACCGCGCATGCAGCCGGAGAAGAGTCCCTTCAGCTTCTTCTTCATCTCTATCGGGTCACACCAGTTATTGGTTGGTCCCGCCGCGTCCTTGCTGTTGCTGCATATAAAAGTGCGATCTTCGACTCGAGCGACGTCGCTGGGATCCGAACGACAGTAGTAGCTGTTCGGCCGCTTCTCTTCGTTCAACTTTACGAAAGTGCCCGAAAGTACCATCTTCTCGCAGAGCATGTCGTATTCGTCCTGAGAACCGTCGCACCAGTGGATCTCGTCAGGTTCACAAAGGTCCGCCATCTTCGAAATCCATTTGTTCAAGGGGACGTTGTCGGAAAGCGGGGTCGTAGAAGATTTCGTTTTCATTGAAGAAAAAACTATCAAAAAACCTTAAAAGGGCAAACAGGACGCCCCGTAATCCTTCGGGTAGCGCAGCCAGAGCGGAGGGCGATTAAGCCGGCTAATTCGCCGGCGGGGAAATCTCGTTCAAAACGGCGTAAAACGATCGTTAAGCCTACAGAGAGACGGGCGCGTTACCGATACTAGCAGTTGATCCATCCCACTACTCACCGATTAACACCAACAACAGGACCAGTTTTGAATAAGAAGATTCTCATAGTAAGAGGAGACAAACAAAACGCTAAGGCGTTGTCCTTCCTCCTTGCGGGCTCCGGGTACCAGATTTCCGCCCACTCTTCTGCAGGCGAAGCTGTCGAAGCCGCCCGACACCAACGATTCGACTTGGCGATTACGGACGAGGCGCTGCCCGAGAACCAACCAGACCTCACCCTCGTCTCGAACCTGAGGGAAGCTCAACCAACCCTGCCCATTTTCTATCTCGCCCAAGCGCAGAGCGTAGAGACGGTCATCAGCTGCATCCGGGCCGGCGTAACCGAAGTCCTGAACGATCCCAACGATCTCAGGAGTCTTCTCGAGACCACCAACAACTTTCTGCGCGGAACCAACAACGTACCCAGCGACGACGAGGTAACCTGGGAAGACATCCTTCAAGTCGAGCGACTCCTCGACAACGCCTACCCCGGCTCCGGAAATTCTACCAACGCTGGACCGGCTGCTAATCCCGCGGAAGTCCAAAAGCTCCAGGAAAAGCTGGAGGCGGCCTTGGCCGAACGCGACCGCACTACCGGCGAACTAGCAACGACCCTCGCAAACCTCGATAAGGCCCGGCGCCTTGTGGACGAGCTCAAACGCGGAAACGGCAACCAGGCCACAGACTCCGAAATTCAGGAACGCGCTGCAGAACTGGACGAGCGCGAACGCAAACTGAAGGAGACATCCGCTCGCCTCTCCCAGCAAAAGTTCGAGGTAGAGTCGCAGTTGGCGGAACTCGAAGCTCAGCAAATCGAGTTCGAGGAAGCCCAAAAGGAAGCCCTCCCGAACGGCGGCGGAGCAGAAATTTCCAGCCAGGAGCTCGAAGACGAGCGGGCCAAGTTCAATTCAATCCGCCTCGACCTCCAAGCGACCATCCAAGACCTCCAGCGCGAGCTGGAAGTCGCCAAGTCAAAAGCGAGCAGCTCCGAGTCCTTGCAGGGCGAGCTCGCCTCCCTGCGCGAACAAATTCAAGACGCCAAGGAATCCATCGCCGAAAAGGACTTCATCATAGAGCAACGCGATCGCGAGCTTGAAAGCCTCAAGGCTAACCTCGAATCCACCGCCAGCAACCTGCAGGTCGAGGAACTCGAGGACGCCAAGCGTCTCGTCGAAATCGAGAGACACAAGCTGCAAGAACGAATCGACCAGCTTGAGCTGGAAAAGCGCATCTCCGACGAGAAGCACAAGAAGGATCAGCGCGAGATCCAAGTCGAGCGGCGCGACGCCGAAATCTCTCTCCGCGAAATGCAGAACGCCATCAAGGAAGAGCAGCTCAAACTCAAGGTCGAGCAAGCCACCCTGCGCGACGAGCTCCGCCAATTCGAGCAGGCCCGCGCCAACTTCCAGGAAGACGTGGAAGAGCTGCAAAGCAAGCAGGCCGAACTTCGCAAGATGGAAGCCTACCTCAACCAGATGGAAGAGAGCATCAAGGCCAACGGCGTCATGGCAGAGAACACCTTGCCAAAGCCCGACAACACCGTGTTCGAGCCGATCAAGACAACTACGCCCTCCACTCCAGCAGTCGAGCAAAACGGCGACCAGCCGGCCGCCGGAGAGAAGCCCAAAAGCGAGACCGCCAAAAAGCCAGAAGATTGGGGCAAGCCTAACATGGAAAAGAAAGCCGGCCGCGGTCCGTTGCGGATCGGCCGCCGCTCCTCCTTCTAACGCAAAGGACAATTTAAGCCAAAGGCTCCGCTTCACCGGCGGAGCCTTTTTTCAGGCCTCGCGCCGACGCCTCGTAAGGAAAACGCTGCAGCCTCCCGGCAAGTCCGCGGCGGCGGTTTATGCCGCGACTGCAACACGATCAAACCAATCGCGACACGGCATGGCCCCACACCAACCTTCTGCAAGTTCGACTTGCAAGCGGCCCGCTCGGCTATAGCCGGCCCAAGCCATTCGCATGGGAATCGCTCCCGACTCAATCTTCGGCCGAGACAGCGTCCAAGCTGGAACCGTCCTGGCTTCCGCCGGACAAGTGGCGAAAGAGAGCCCGGTTTTCGTCCCAAACGCCAATCCCCTCTTTCCGGGCAAAGGTTTCAGCCTCGACGAGCTTTCCGATGAAACCGACTCCGGTCGACTCGTAGCGAGCCAGCCCCTTGCGCAGCATCATTTCGTTCAAGCAATCGCCGTTCGACGAACTGAGCGCCACGTAGCGACAGCCACTCACTTCCTTGAACACTTCCATGTAGAGGCGGCGGCCTGTCACCACCTCCTCCACCACCTCGGCGCAATCCTGCTCGGAACGCGGATCTCCCGGAGGAAAGCCTATCCCAGCTAGGATGACCCTCTCTTTCACCTTGTTGACCAACACCTCCACGGTGCGGCCGTCTACGGCGCCAACGACGTCGACGATCATGGTACTGGTCGAGCTGGAGCTCCGGAGCGTCATGTAAATGAGCCCAATTGCAAACGCAGCGACCGCTATGAAACCGAGAATCATGAGGAAAAGAGTACGAAAGGGAAACTTGGACCCTTCGATATATCGTCTCCCTCACTGCGATCGTTAGGACCTTTGTCCTAATTTGCTGAGGTTTTTCTCCCTGTAACGGACGCGTCGCGAGGACGGCTCTAAGTGCCCGACAAAAAAGTCTCCAAAATCTGCAGACTGCGCAGCATTTGCCCCGCTTCGATGTACTCGTCGTTCTTATGCGCCTGAGCGATGTCTCCGGGACCAAACACGATCGAGGGAATCCCCGCCGCCTCGTAGGAAACGGCATTGGTCATGTATGGCACTTCGCGTTGCTCAACCTCGTAGCCCGCTTGCGCGGCGGCACTCCGAAGGCCCTGCACGAAAGCGCCCGACTCCTCCCCGCGCAATGGCGGGCGCTCCAAAAAAACTTCGAAACCTGCGCCTTCTTCGAAGCAAATCGCCTCCAACTCCGAACGGGCGTCCTGCGGATCCTCCTTCGTGCCCAAGCGCCGATCGACGTCGATACGACACGAGTCTGGAACCACGTTGAATCCGATGCCGCCTCGCACCACTCCCACGTTTACCGTTCCTCTCTCGATTTCGCGCTCGCGCGGACGTTCCTTAAGCTCCGCCTCCAGCGCCTCGAGCCGCAGGCAGATGCGAGCCGCCTTGTAAATCGCGTTTTCACCGAGCTCCGGAGTAGAGGCGTGCGCCGCTCTGCCGCTGGTGCTCAACAGGTAACGCCCCACTCCCTTGTGCCGCGCGATCAAGTCGCTGCAGGTGGGCTCTCCCGTGATCGCCATGCAAAGACCAAGCTCGTCCTTTTTCTTGGCCAATTCGCCCGCTCCCGCCTGCTCGCTCTCTTCGTCGACCGTCGCCGCGAAGGCTAAGCCATAGCGCAAGTCCTCAGGCGACGCCGCGAAACGCTCCAGCACCAACATGAAAGTGGCAAGGCTCGCTTTCGTATCGCAGGACCCGCGCCCGAAATAGCGCTGGCCCACCTGTTTCAATTCAAAGGGACTTCCCGTCGCCCAGCCTTCCACTCCCACCGTATCCATATGGGCTTCAATAAGAAGCGTTGGCTTGTCCTCCGGGCCGACTCTCGCCAAAACGTTACAACGGCCCGGAAACACCTCCTGCAGCTCGTAGGCTATCTTTCGATCCCTTAGCCAGCCCGAGACGAATTCGCAAACCGCCGCCTCGCCCGATCCCCCAAAGACAGGGTTTACGCTTTCGATTCCAACCAACTGCCTGAGCAGCTCCAAAGCCGCGACCTCGTCCACAAATTTACGCTTCATTTAAACCCAAGTTTCGCCCACCTATGAAGCCCTAGGGGATAATTGCAAATGCCAATTAAAAGCCTTTAAAACTCGGTAGCCAACTTGTGCCGAACCCGCTTTTGAACTAGCATTCATTCCGTTTTGAAATGCTAAGAACGGCGCCTGCCTAGGCCGTCAGAAATCCTACTTCATGCCAGACAAAAAGTACTCTACGACCGCGTCAAAGGACCCGGAATTCGCTGCTGAAAACGCTCAGCTCGAACTCGAGATCGCACGGCCGCTCCAGCGGCTGGACGAAAACGAGGAAAATCCCGTATTCGTGGTCGACGAACTCTTCAACATCGTCGCATTCGCCAACGGAGCCCGCTCCATACTCGGTTCTCCCAAAGCTTCCACCTTCGGCCTCTCCGAGTGCGTTTCGCTCTCGCCCGAACAAAAGGCGAAGCTAACCGACGAGGTACGAAAAATCCTGATAAGCGAAGATCCGGAGCTGCAGCGCTTCTTGCGTTTGGAAATCGAGGTCGAAAACGGAACGAGGGTCTTCTGCCTCACATTCCAAAGGGAGCCGCTCTCCGCGAATCGCATCGGGGTTCGCTGCACCGCCGAGCCTCTCATCGCAAAGTCGGCCGCGGATTCCACCTCGAAGATAGCCAAAGGCTCCGAGGAAACCATACTCGGCTGGACGCTCGATCGCGACTCCAGGGTTTTCGAGCACTTCGGGAACTCCACGGCTCGAGAGATGGCTAACCTGCACCTGTGCGAGTGGCTGAGCTGCGTTTCGGAGGCCGAAAGAGGCCAAGTCGAAGATGCTTTCGAAGCGGCGCTATCGGGAAAGGCCTCTGACATAAACATTCAATACCGCGTCACACTCGCCAACGGAGTCACCCGCAAGGTATCCACTCTCGCGAAGTGGATACCCTCCAGCGACGGCAATCCGCCCTGCACTCTCATCGGCACGCACCAGTACGGCTTCGACAACCAAAGCGTCGTCGAAGACTTGAAACTCTTTTCCCACCTCGCCCGCAAGGTTCAGCTCTCCATTCTGGTCTACGACGCGCTGGGAAACGTAAATTGGTGCAACAACGCCTTCACCGAATGCACCGGCTACCAGTTCGAAGAAATCATCGGACGCGATCCAACCGACCTGCTGCGCGGCCCTCTCACCGATTCCAACTCCGTACGACACATGCGCGACCGCCTCCGCAAAGGCAAAGCCTTCCATGTCGAGCTGGTCCAGTACAAGAAAAACGGGGCCCCTTACTGGGTGAGCATCGACGGGAATCCGCTCGTCGACGAATCCGGAAAAGTCACGCGCTTCATCTCATTCCAAACCGACATCACCGAGACCAAGAAGACGCAAAGCGCCATTTTGCGAAGCGAGATCAAGTTTCGCTCCCTCTTCGACAACTCGACCGACGCCCTTCTACTACTCTCGCCAAAAGACGGCGTCATCATCGAGGCGAACATGTCCTCCTTCAAGCTGTTGGAAACGGAGCGTTTGGTCGGGCAGCGCTTCGAGGAGATCTTTCCGGAAAACGCCGACTTCGCCGTCGATCACCTCAATGCCCTCATCGATGAAAACGACGGCCAACAACGGCACAGCGCCGAATTCCTGACAGCCTCCGGCCAAGTTCGCCCCGTCGAGATGACCGTGAGCCGCACCCCTATCGGAGAGTCGATCGCCCTCTTCGTAACACTCCGGGACATATCCGAGAAACGCCTGCTCGAAGAACAGCTGCGCCACACCCAGCGCATGGAGGCGGTTGGTCGCCTCGCCGGCGGCATTGCCCACGATTTCAACAACCTACTCGCCGGACAACGCGGTTTCAGCGAACTGCTCTGCAACTCTCGCGAGCTCAGCAAAAAAGACCATGTCTACGCGAACGAAATCCTGAAAATCACGGACCGAGCCAGCAAGCTCACCAGCCGCCTCCTCTCCTTCAGCCGCGGAAAGAGCGACCGCCCCGTAGTCGCCAACCTCAATGAGCTGATCGGCAATATGATTCCGATGCTTTCACGCATATTGAAGAAGGAGGTACGCTTCACCTCGCAGCTCGATCCAAATTTAAGTAACGTAAAGGTGGATACGAACCAGATCGACCAAGTAATCATGAACTTGGTCGTCAATGGACAGGAAGCAATCACCAGCCACGACGGCGTGGTCACTCTCAAAACAAGCATGATAGAGCTCACGGGCTCGGAAATATTCATCACCGGCAAGGCGAAGCCGGGTCGCTACGCCAAGGTATCCGTCCGCGACAACGGACAAGGCATCCATCGCGACGTGCTGGAGAAGATCTTCGAACCTTTCTTCACAACCAAGAAAGGCGCCGGAACCGGGCTCGGCCTATCGATCGTCTACGGCATCATTCAAAGCAATGGCGGACATCTCATGGTTGACAGCGAGATCGGCGAAGGCACCGAGTTTTCCTTCTACTTTCCCGAGGTGCTGGAGGAAGTGAAAAAGGAGGACTCGCCCGACCTGCTCGAGCGCATGCCGAGCGCCGAATCCTCCGAGACAGGAACGACTCCCACCATTCTCGTCGCCGAAGACCAAGAGCAGGTACGCGAAATACTGGAGCTAGGCCTAGGACAAAGTGGATACAATCTCGTGATCGCAAAAGACGGACTCGAAGCCATCGAAAAAGGAAAGAACTTCGAAGGCACGATCGACTTGCTTCTCACCGACTCAATCATGCCGGGCGCCTCCGGCTGCAGCGTCGTCAAGGAGATGCAAAAGACGTATCCAAATATCAAAGTCGTGCTCATGTCGGGCCTTCCCCAACAAGAGAGCGTCGAGTGCCAGGAGCTGACCATCGATGCCTACGTCGACAAGCCTTTTTCCATCCGCAAGTTGCTGGAGCTGATTCAAGATCTAGTCGCGGCGCCCAAGTGAGCCGCTTGCAAGCTAGGAACCAATCAACTCCAAGCCGAAACGTATCCAGAGCGGCATCGTCAACATTCCTATCGCCGTCGTGGCAAGCACCACCCTCACCGCTACCATGGGCTGACCGCCATAATGCTTGGCAATGAGGATCGGCATGATCCCTGCAGGCATGGCCGACTGGAAAACGAGCACTCGTTTGAGCTCTATGGGGAGCGGAAAGTACCAAGCGATCCAAAGCCCGAGGCAAGGGAGCAATCCTAGTCGCAAGAGCGTGCCCAAGATGCCGTCTCTTGCCTCCCAAAGCTTCTCGCCCGAGCGGATGTGGTCGAAGAGGCTGCTTCCGATCGCCAACAAGCCCAAGGGAACCGCGCAGCCTGCCAACAGATTGATCACTCGCGTCAATACGGACGGAAGCTCCCCAGCCAGTCCGGCCATGTTGATGGCAAGCCCTATGGCAAGGGCCACAACCATCGGGTTGAAGATCTTGCGAAGCCCGTCACGCAGCGAACCGCCCGCCAAAAAGGAAATCCCCACTGTCCAAATCCCCACCTCGATCCCCACGTTATGCACGAAAAGAACCGCTAGCTCGTTCGAGCCAAACATGCTCTCCATCAGTGGAATCGGCAGGTATCCGTAGTTGTAGATCCCCGTCGAAAAGGCGAAGGTCCGCAGACCGCTGCCCTTTTTGTAACCGAAAGCCCGCCCGATCGCGCTGGCTGCCAGAAAGCCGAAAGTCACCGTTCCAAACCCGATCACCGGAGCCCAAAGCGCGCCCGACCTTGCCTCGAAAGGCTCCGCCTTGAGCATGGCGCTGACTATCAGACACGGGTAGAAGACCTTCACTACCAACAAGGTAACCCCTTCCTCAACCGTTCCTTCGAACCAACCCTTCCACCGCAGGAACATGCCAGTTCCCAGCATGGCGAAAACGGGCAAAATCAACAGAAGGATGGAAAGGTAATCGTTCATCTCAAGCACCCTGAACTGACCGCCGGCTACTCGCCCGTCAAGTCAGGCCTCCGATCCTGAGCGTATTAGCGTAGTTGACAAGTGAGGCGGCCCTCCAAAAATGCCCCGCAACCAATGGCATGGCGCATAGATAAGTACGTTGTTCGCGGTCTGATCCAAAATATAGTCCCCGGACGAGTCGTCGGCACCGTTTGGCTCAAGGGCCTTAACCAGCCCATCGAGCTCAACCTGAAGGGCAATTGCTACCGCGACCTAGCCGGCGCCCGGCTCGAGTTTCGCAATCCGAAGCCCATCGAAGGCGACTACTCTGGTTTCGACATCTTCCAAGAAGGCACCGTCGGCGACATGACCGCCTCCAAGAAGGTGAAGACGCCACCCGACTTGGAGGACCTTGAGGAAACCACCGAGCTGCCTCCCGCCTTCAAGCTCGCCAACTGCCTCTACCTCGAATGGTTCAGCGAATCCAACGGACGCGTCCTCATTGAAACGCTCGACTTCACCTGGAAAGTGAGCTTGCCCAAATGGACCCTGTCCGCCGACGCGGAACGCGACCAGCAGGAAGCGAACAAGCAGGCCATGTTCAATTTCATGGACGAGCTGTCGCGAGCCCTCGACCCCGCGGAGCAACGCGAGGAGCCGATGGAAGAGGACATGGACGAGTTCCAGTGGGAAGCCTTCCTGCAAAAGAGCGACGCCCGCAGCGATATGCTGCTCGAGCTCTTCGAGAAGTACGAAAACGCGCCGGACTGCGAGGAAATCATCGCTCAAGCCATGGGTTGGGAAATCGACTCCATGGAAGTCACGGAAGAATTTTTCGAAGATTGGGAAGTCGATCAAAACGGAGAGGGTTCGGATTCGGATTTCGAATACCTGCCCAACCACCCATTGATCGTCTCCATGATGGAGATCACTTCCAAGCTTTACGACGAGTCAGAGTCGAGAAAGCTGCTCAGCGAGGACACTTCCAATCCCTGGAACCAACTCATCTGGCACGGGCAGATGACGGTCAGCAAGCTGATCGCAGCCCTCGAACAAGTATCCGAAGGCGTGGAAACGGAGCCTGGCTTCGTGGTCGCCGCACTCAAGCGCGCCCTCCACCTGCTTCACCTGACCATCGCCACCATGGAAGCCTGTATCTCGGTCAAGCCCGAGGAACATAAGTGGACCGCGGAAATCCGCAAGGAGCTCTTTACCCTCAGGGAGTCGATCATCGATCTCATGCACAACTACCGTCAGCTCTGACCGAAACGTCGGATCCGTAGTTTTACGCAGTTTGTCATTGCCAGCGGCCCCCGTCTAAGGTTTGCAGAGGGCATGCGTTTTAGCCTCTTCGTTTCGCTATTCCTCAGCTTACCCTTTTCCCTTCTCCAGTCGCAGGAAACTGCCCCACACTTCGAGCCGCTTCCCTTTTACGAAGCGATCAAGGACCGGCTCACTCCGCTGTCCGAAGTCAAAGAGGGCATCGACTATTTCAAAAACTCAGGCAAGCCTGGCATCGTCTTGCTCAACGAGCGCATCGAGTACGTAGCCGAGGACAAAGAGCGGTACCGCGTTGACCACAGCATCTATTACGTGCTCGAACAATCGGGCGTCGATCCAATCGGCAAGGACACCTTCCGCTTCCGCAAGGAGCAAGAGTCCATCCACCTTGTGCTGGCCCACGCCATTCAAAAAGACGGGAAGATCACCCCCGTAGCCCAAAACGCCGTATTCGTGCAATCGCCGCAAGAGGAAGCGGACTCCAACCTCTACACCGACTACGACGAACTGGTCGTCATCTTTCCCGACATCGATGTAGGGAGCATCACAGAGCACATCGTGATCACCAAAGAGTTCGAACCCATCGTCGAAAACCAACTCGTAAACAGCTTCTACTTCCAATTCAACTGGCCTATCTACCTCACTCGCTACGAGCTCGACGTTCCTGATTCCTTCGCTGAGCGATTCCAACGAGCCCAGGTGGGAACCAGCGTCCCCGCACCTTCAATTACCTCCGCAAACGGCCGCACCCGTTTGCGGTACGAAGATAGGAAACGCGAAGGGCGCGATTGGGAAATGCGACGGGAACCCTCCCCAGATACCGGTCCGGTGGAGCGCGTAACCACTTTCAGCTCTTGGGATGAAGTGGGAAATTGGATACGAACTCTGGTAAACGAACGCAACACCCTGAGCGATGAACTCAAGTCCGAGATCGATTCCTGGACTCAGGGACTGACCGAGCGGAATGCAATCATCCAAGCCATCCTCGACCCTATCGCAAACGAAGTTCGTTACACAGGCCTCGAATTTGGGCTCGCCGGATACCAACCCTACGACTGCAACGAGGTCTGGAAACAGAAGTACGGAGACTGCAAGGACAAGGCAAACCTACTCGCCGCCGCCCTCCAATACAAAGGCATAGACGCCAACATCGTACTCATCGACACCGACAGTCTCGGCAAATTTGATCGGAGCTTTCCGTCGCCCTTCCACTTCAACCACGCCATCACAGTCGTGCACGGCGCCGACGGCGCTCCCCTGTTTTTGGACGCGACGGTCGAGAACCTTAAAGTTGGCGATTTGCCTGGAAATGACGCCAACCGCGACGTGCTCATAATCATGCCAGATCGCACCGAGATAGGACGAACTCCTCTCGTATCCTCTGGTCAAGTACACTTCGCTTTTGAGCTTAATTTGTCGAGCGACCTCAGCCTGTCGGGATGGCTCCACATGTACGTAGATGGCTACTACGGCTCATGGTACGAAACCGAATTCAAGGAAAAGAGCGAAGAAGGACTGCGGTGGAATATGCATGAACGCATCGACGGATGCTTCCCGGGAGCAGAAATGGCAGATGTAACTTTTAATCCCAACTACGACGCCAATACCCCCATCGCCAGTTCCTACTTTACCCTGAAAAACGAAACCAGCGCCGACGCAAACAACTATACGTTCGCTCTTCCCGACCTTACTTGGTTTCTACCATCCGCCGGAGACAGTTCTGAAGGGAGATCCACTGAATTTAGCATCGACAAGAGCGAATCCACCGTGTCGATCAGCATAAAACTTCCCGGCAGCATCCGTCCCCAGGTCCTGCCAAAGGACCTCAATATTTCGACTCCAGATTATCAATACACCGGCCAGTGGTGGCAGGAAGAGAACCGACTCAACGCAAAGGTTTCTATCGTACACAAGACCGACCGCATCACTCCCAAAAACTTCAGCCAATTCCACAAGTCCATCGGCTCGGTCAACCGCTGGTGGAAAACTCCAGCGACCTTCGCTACGATCGAGGCGTTCCAAGCAGCCGAAAACCAAGTACAAGACCCATTCCCGAAGTTATCCTCCGCAGTCGCTCAACTTGCGTTGGTCGACGACATCTACAGCGCCAAAGAACCGGAAAAGCGACGTAAAGCCCTTGAGCAAGTCATCGTTTGGTTCCCAGACGAGCGTTCAGAATTGTACGAGGCTAAAATGGAGCTGGTACGTCTCGACATTGACAAGGTAGCCCCCCAACAGCTTGCCAAGAGAATCGAGTATCTAGTCAATGAATACAAAGAAGACATTACTCACGAGTACCATTCCTGGGGAGAGTATCTCCTCGCTCAGGAACTAGAGAAGTTCGGGAAAGAGAAGGAGGCTCTCAAGATATTCATTCGCCACGCGGAAGACGAGACCTTATCCGCCTACCGCCGCGGCTGGTCCTCCTACAACGCAGCCTGGATTTTACAGGATTCCAAATCCAAGGATCTCATTCGTATCCTGAAGCTTGGCATGCTCAAGGAATCCGGAGCGCTCAACGACTTGGCCCATTTGCTCGTGGTGCACCACCTTGATGCCAACGACCAGAGGAACCTGCAGGCAGACCTCAACGAAATCGAAAAGTCTCATCCGCAGAAATTTCAAGAGATCGTCGAGTATGTCAGCGACGAGATCGAAGACAACCACGACATAAAAGACGCGAAATCCCTCAAGACTTGGCGAAGCGTCATCGAACCCATTTGCGATCGGTATCCAGAATTATCCGACTGCCTCGCGGCCGCGGACCGAATGGAATCCACTCTGCTCCTCGAGTCTAAACTCGTCGATTCCGGGAAACGGATCCAGCAACTCCTCAAGAAGCTAAAGCCAGCCTGGTACAGCAAACACCAACCCTCCAGAAACACGAGTCAGAGCGAGCTCGACCAAATGATTCGAGCCACCGAAGAAGCTGAAGCCTGGGAAAAGCAAGCCGCCCTTTGCCTCGCCTACTACACTCGACACCCCGAGCAAATCGAACTTGCCAGCAAATACTTCTACTGGGCGATCTGGAACCTGAACAATCATGTCCGCTCCCCGCAGTTGGAAAGCGCTCTCTTCGAAATACTTCTCGATCTCCCCCCGGCCAACAGCCATCTGGTGAACGCCAACATCAACTTCGCGAAAAGCCTGCGATCTGACGGCGACTACGAAAAAGCCGTACAGATCCTTCAACACCTCGTATCCTTTCCCTCGCTCGAGCAAGGGTCACGCAGTATCGCCCACATCCGGTACGCCGAAGCCCTCGAGGAGATGGGACGCGCAGAGGAGGCTATCGCAGAGTATCTCAAAGGAGGTAAAATGCATTTTTCGAACTACCGCGTCTACGAAGGCCTGCTGCGGTGCTTCTTTCTTGCCCAGATCAACGGAGATGCAACCGCCGCCACCCAAGCCTTGCAATATCTGGCCGAAGGGGACTCCCAAAAGATCGAGGATTCAGGCGTTCTGCAACAGGTTCGCAACGTCCTCGCAATGAACCAAGATACTGCCTTTCGAGACGAATATTGGCGACGGGGTCGCGAGCTTATCGCTGCAGTCTACCAAACGATGGATAACCTCGGCATCGAGCTCAAGAACCTGCCGGACCACCTTCCTCTCATCCGCGACTATGACGCGTTCACACAATCCGTAGTGGACGCTAACCAGCAGTCGGACCTTGATGCCTACCATTCGAATCTCATCGTGGCCGCCCTCTCAGCCGCCACCAATCAAGCAGACCTGAAGCTCGCCCTCAGTCTTATTTCCCAAAACCTGCAAAATGACGTCGTCACCCTCCAACTGTTTTCCGCCTTAGCTGACCTCGCTCAGTTCGCCGCATACGAGGGCAGCTACTTGCAAGCTGACGAACTTAAACGCCTTACCGTCCACGCCTACCTCGCCAACGAAGACCTGAAGCAGTTGAGGGAGTGGTCGATGCGCGTGTTCCGCGACGGAAAATCGTCGCCGGAAACCATTGACTTCGCGATTCTAATGCTGGCAGGTCACGTTGCGAGCAAAGGCGTTACCGAGGACGAATGCTTCACGCTCCTCAAGCAACGACTCGACAGCTCCGAAGTACCAAACCTGCGCCCGCAAGCCGTTAACCTAATAGCTGCCCTGCAAACCGAGGCTGGAGAATTTCGCGAAGCCAAACAGTTCATCACGAGAGAACTGCAGAATCCATTGGTCGCCGCCAACGAAAGCATAGTGAAGAGCCTGAACTCCTTTCTCGATACCATCAGCAGACAGGGAGCCGCCCAAGCGGCAATTGGCAAAGTCGTCACGGACTTCATCGAATCCGCTCAGCTCACTTGGTGGGAACATATCCATCCGTTGGATACGGAATCGCTTTACAGCGACGGAATCCCCTTGCACAAGCTCGACGACCGCTTCGACGACTACAGCTACGTCGAGATGGTGAAACACTATTTCCTGCTCGCCCAATCGGATCGCGAGGACAGCGAGAGCAGGCAAGAAGCAATCATCGAGGGAGCCCGCTTCTGGCAGTACATCCACCCTGATCCGCAATTCGTGTTCGAAAAAGTCAGCGAACTCGCCGCTCACCCAGACCTCGACCCCGTCGTCAGAAACGATATAAAAATAGCCCAACTCTACTACCTCATCAATCTGCGACATACTGGGCTCCTGGAAAAGCTCCTCTCGGACGATACGTTCCTGGCGGACTCCTATCGAGAGGACTTCAAGCATGTCCTCGCGTTCATGAAAATGCCAACGACCGACCTCGAAGAGTCGCTGGCTGCGATCCGATTCTTGATTGATGGCCCGTTCTCCGACGCCGACAAGGAACAGTTACGAGGCGCCATCACCAACGTCGTCACCCGCTTCGGGCCGGAAGCCATCACGCCCATCCTCGAGGAGCTCCCCAAATTGACGTTGATGGATGGCGTAGACTTCGATCTCACCCGCCTCCGCCTCGACGCCCTGCAAGCGAAGCGTTCAGCTCAAAAGCTCCACCCGATCTTCCAACTTCTATCAGGAGCGGCCGAGCTACCTTCGAAGCCAATTGGCTCTGGCTATTTCGCAAGCTCAGATGCCATCAAAATCGAAAACCTTCCCTCCTCGCTCGCTTATCAAGTACAACAGTTTGGATACAGTTCAGATTACTTCAGCCACCTGTCCGAGCTTCTCTTCTATCTGAACTCGCTGTCCGGAAAGCGAGACAATCAATTGCTGGCCAAGATCTACCAAGAAATCCTCAAACTGGACCCGTCCATCATCGCATCCGCAATCGCCTACGCAATCGGCACCGGAATCGATCAGGACAACGTAGAGCAAAGGGATCCGTTCCTTCGCACACTTCGTGACTACGCTACCCAAAAGGCAGACAGCTCCTTTGCCGACATCCACAACCAGCAACTCCTGCACTTCAGTCCGACGACCCAGGAATCCTCCTTCCTCGAAACGGAGGGCGCATCGCGCAAGTACCAGACCACCTTCGATATAATCCGGGCCGCTCGCTCCGGAAACCGGTCAAAGGCGCTCGCTACACTCCAAACTTTGGATACAGAGGTCCTGATCGACCCCGAGCTCACCTTCACCTTCTACTCGCTCGCCCGCGAACTGGGCGATTCCGATCTCGCACTCCTGTTGGCGGAGCAAGTGGAAGAAACCATTCGCAAACAGATAGCATGGTCTATATCCAACCTCACTTGGATGCCTATCAACTATCTGCCGGTCATCGTTTCGTTTCCGGAGCAAGCCGACTCGCTACTCTGGTACTTCGACCTCGTAGCTGAGCAAAGCGAAAATGAACTCATCCTCGCCCACAACGATACCGCTCGCGCCCTTGCGAGATCAGATTGGCAAGGCGTACTGGATGCGGTGGAACGTGCAGACGCCATCGTACCAACCTTCTGGGACCTCGATCTCGCCCAAGGAATTGCAAACTTCGAACTCGGCCGTTTCAAACCCGCCCGCGATGCTTTCGAGACCTATCTGCACTATCGCCCCAATTCCCCCGTTAGCGCCACCGCCAAGAGATACCTCGACAAGATCGACACCAAAATAGCCGCTGCCAGCAATCGAGAATCGCAGCAGCCGATCCGTTAAACGAATCGTTGCAATTTCAGCGGGCTGCGCCATTCCAGCCTGCAAAATACCGCTATGGAAATCGCTTTCACAAAGATGCACGGAGCCGGCAACGACTTCGTAATGATCGAAAATCTCGACGGAAAGATCGAGCTCACTTCCGAGCAAGTAGCCAAGCTTTGCGACCGACGCTTCGGAATAGGGGCAGACGGCCTTATCCTGCTCAACCCACCGGCCGACAGCTCCACGGAAGCGACCATGATTTACTACAACGCTGACGGTGGGCGCGTCGACATGTGCGGAAACGGCGCTCGCTGCTTCACATCCTTCGCCTTGCAAAACGGCGTGGGTGACGGATCCAGCGTTTCTTTCACCACAGATGCTGGTCCGATGACTGCAACCGCGAAGGACGGCCAATTCACCATCCGTCTCACCCCGATGCGCGACCTCAGGCTGGACCAAACCTTGGTGACGCCGCATGGAACCTACAGCTACCACTTTATGAATACAGGCGTCGAGCACGTGGTCACTTTCGTCGAAGACGTCAGCTCCATCGACATAAAGCCAGAAGGAAGCGCCGTGCGTTACCACCAAGATTTCGCCCCCAAGGGCACCAACGCTAACTTCGCCCAGATCCAAGAGAACGGCATCATCAAGGTCCGTACCTACGAACGTGGCGTGGAGGACGAAACCCTAGCCTGCGGCACCGGCGTCACGGCGGTGGCGATCGCTGCAAGTCTCAAGGGGCTCGCCCAAGCCCCCGTATCGCTTCTCGTAGCCGGAGGCGACGTGCTCACCATCGACTTCGATCGCGATGGCGAATCCGTGAGCAACGTGACCCTCACTGGCCCCGCGAAAAACGTATTCACCGGCACCGTCGAAATTTAACCGCGGTGGGACAACCGCTCCGCGGGCGTCACTCACAGCGGCTTTAAAGCTCAAAAGCAGCAACTCCATCGGAGTAGCTGCTTTTTTAATAGTTCAAATGGGAGGGACGACTTCCACGCCGTCGCCCCCTACTACAAGTCTCCGCACTTCTCGGCAAGGTGGCGAGCCACCCGCTTCCCGATCAGCGGTCCCTCGAAAATCATGCCCGAATAGACCTGCACCAGAGTGGCGCCGGCATCTATCTTTTGAGCCGCGGTATCCGGGCTTGTGATACCGCCAACGCCTATGATCGGAAATTTTCCGTCAACGAGCTTGGCGATGTGTGCGATCATCTTGGTCGACATGTCGCATATCGGAGCCCCACTGATGCCGCCAGCCTGATCAAGATCCTTGAATGGGCCTTCGCGAGCCATCGTCGTATTCGTCGCAATAATACCGTCGAGTTTCAGGTCATGCAATATCTGCACGATGTCGCTGACTTCTCCTTCCGTTAGGTCCGGAGCGATCTTCAACAAAATCGGCTTTCGGCTTCCGGAACGTCTTTCCTCACGTTGCTCGTTAGCCGCCACCAACTCACCAAGCAATTCCCTCAGGCGATCCCCTTCCTGCAACTTGCGTAAGTCGGGAGTATTTGGGCTGCTCACGTTTACCACTACGTAATCAGCATGGTCCGCCAGAAGGGCGAAGGATCCAAGGTAGTCTTCGACCGCTTTGTCCAGCGGCGTAACCTTGGACTTGCCGATATTCACGCCGAGCGGAATACGACGTTCCCCAGGACCAGGCTGCCCCGCCAAACGAGCCGCCACGAACTGGGCTCCATGATTATTGAAGCCCATCCGGTTCAGCACCGCGTCATGTTCAGGATAGCGAAAAAGCCGAGGCTTCGGATTTCCTGGCTGGGCCTTGTGCGTCACCGTACCAATTTCTACGTGCCCGAAACCAAAGGCCTCAAAGGCCTCCCAGCATACCGCATTCTTGTCGAAGCCGGCTGCCAAGCCAATACGGTTGGGAAACTTCACGCCGAAGGCTTCCACCGGTTTAGCCGCGCTCGGCAACTGGTTGAACGCGCCCAACAACCCCTTCAGTCCAGGAATCGCGCGCAACACCCTTAGGGAGTCGACAGTCACTTCGTGAGCCCTCTCGGGGTCGAGCTTGAAAAATAGTGGTTTCAGTAGGTTCTTGTAGACAGCGCCCATGCTGCGCGTAAAAGAAGGCAATAACTCACGTATTGGAAATCAAAAACATACGCATTATCCGCGTAATCTAAAGGGATCGCAGAAGGCAGGGCCGCAAGGAGCAAATTTCCCCTTGCAATGCCACCGGATCATGCCCTTCAAAATTTGCCTTAAAGCCCCTACAACATTTCGTCGTTTTTAGCCTTTCATTGATTGACTTAGCAGCCTCAGGAGCTTTTTGGATAACCGTAATTCGTAATATATGCCAAGAGCAGCAAAACAGTTAGAGTGGTGCACAGTTCGTCTCGGCGAAGACACGAACTGGTGGGTAGTGGAAGTGAGCGACGACGTGCATTGGGACGTCGACGGGCTCAGCATCGTCGACCCGCGCCAAATTTCCCACATCCTTGACCTCCTAGAGCCCCTTCAAGAGTACAAGCTCGACCAAGATCTTTTCGACGCAGCGTTCATTCCGTTTCGTATCCAGAGAAACTTGGGAGACGGACTCATCCGACTCACCCGCTCTCAGGAAAACTTCGCCGACGCAGAAGAGCCGCTCTTCGGACTTCCAAATATCGTGGACGACGAGAACAGCCCCTACGCTGACTTCATCAACCACATCACGAAGATCCGCGTGGCCATGCTCAACGACCTGATCGACTTCGAGCAAAAGCTCACCGTCGACGAAGTTGAAGACGACATCCGCGAAGAGGAGAACAACAACTTCATCGAAGGACGCGCGGTTCATCTCTTCAACGAGGTCACCAATATCCTGGACTACGTGCCGGCTGGCTGGGAGCTCGACGACGACGACTCCGCCAGCAAGTCCGACGGAGACGACGATTTCGAGGACCTTCCGGAGATCGAAGAGGAAGACACCTCGGAGATATCCAAGGACGAGAGCCTCAAGTGGGACGAAGACGACGAGGATGACGACGACGATTCGGACGACACCTACGAAGGCCCTCCTCCCGATGATGACGACGACGATGACTTCGGGTCCGACGAAGAAGAGGACGACGAAGACAAGTAACCAATTTCCAATTACAAAGCCCGCTCGGAAATCCGAGCGGGCTTTTTCGCGCAAAATTTGTGGGGCTGTCGCTCCCGACACGCCGCAGACCCTACAGTGCGTTCCCTACCCCTTCAGCTTCCTCGCCACTTCCTTCGCAAAGTAAGTCAGGATCACGTCCGCTCCCGCCCGCTTGATCGCCAGCAGCGACTCGTCACGCGTCTTCTCGTAGTCGAGCCAACCGAGCTGGGCCGCCGCATGGATCTGGGCGTACTCACCCGAAACCTGGTAGGCCGCGACCGTCACTTGCGACGCATCCCGCAATTCCCGAATGATGTCCAAGTAAGCTCCAGCCGGCTTCACCATCACGAAATCCGCCCCCTCGTCCTCGTCCAGCAAGGCGTCCATGATCGCCTCCCGACGATTCGCCGGATTCATCTGATAAGTTTCTTTGCCCAGCAAGGTCGTGCCCGCCGCGCTGGCGCTGCCCACCGCCTCGCGGTACGGACCGTAGTACGCCGAGGCAAACTTCGCCGAGTAGGCCATGATCGCCGTATCGATAAATCCGCGATCGTCCAAAGCCTTGCGGATCGCCCCCACACGTCCGTCCATCATGTCCGAAGGCGCCACGATATCCACGCCCGCTTCCGCCTGCAGCACCGCCATTTCGCACAGGCGACGCACCGTCTCGTCATTGAGCACATAGCTGCCGTCCTTGTTCAAGACACCGTCATGCCCGTGCGAGGTATAAGGATCCAGGGCCACATCCGTGATAACCGAAAGCCCGGGCACTTCGGCCTTCAGGGCTCGCACCGCCCGCAAGGTCAAAGTATCCGGATTTCCCGCCTCCGAGCCCAAGGCATCCTTCAAGCTCGCATCCATGTTGGGAAAAATGGCCACCGCTGGAACGCCCAGCGACGCCAGCTCGCGGCACTCCGCTACCAGGTCGTCGATATTCAAACGATACAGGCCCGGCATCGATCCAACGGGCTCCTTTTCGCCCGACTCCTTCACAATCAAGGGGGCAATCAAGTCCTCCACCCTCACGTAAGTCTCCTGCGCCATCGCCCTCAACGAGGCAGTACGACGCATCCGCCTCGGGCGGCGCGGTAAATCCAGCTTGAAATCCTCGGTCTTATCGAAACGCTTCATGGCTCTTTTCCGCGAAGCTGTAGATTCGCACGCAACACGCAACCGAAACCTACACATCTTCAACCTTCATCCTTCAACCTTCATACTTTGCAACAAGTCACATTCCACAACACCCTTTCCCGCAAGGCGGAACCCATCGTTCCCACCAAAGGCAATGTCGTCGGCATGTACTGCTGCGGTCCCACCGTCTACGCCCAGGCCCACATCGGCAACTTCCGCACCTTCCTCAACCAGGACGTAATGCGACGCGTCCTGCAGACCGCAGGCTATAAGGTGATCCATGTTCGCAACCTCACCGACGTAGACGACAAGACCATCGCCCGCTCCATCGAAGAAGGCCGCCCGCTCACGGAATTCACCGAGCACTGGACCGAAGTTTTCCACAAGGACTGCGAACGCTTCAACATGCTGGCTCCGCAAATCGAGCCAAAGGCCACCGCCCACATCCCCGAGCAAATCAAGATGATCGAGGACCTTATCGAGCGTGGCCACGCTTACGCCTCCGAAGACGGATCCGTCTATTTCCGCGTGTCCTCGTTTGACGGATACGGCAAACTCTCCCGCATCAAGGAACGCGAGCTCCTGACCGACGCCGCAACCGACGAAGACGAAGGCCCAGTCGACTCCGACGAATACAGCCGCGACTCCGCCGCCGACTTCGTCATGTGGAAAAGCCGCAAGCCCACCGACGGCGACGTCTACTGGGACAGCCCCTGGGGCGAAGGCCGTCCCGGCTGGCACCTCGAGTGTTCCGCCATGGCCATGAAGTACTTGAGCAACAACCTCGACATTCACTCCGGCGGCGTGGACCTCACCTTCCCGCACCACGAAAACGAGATCGCCCAATCCGAGTGCTCCTGCGGCCACCAAAAGCAGTTCTTCAAATATTGGATACACGCCGCCCACCTCTTGGTCGACAACGCCAAGATGTCGAAAAGCCTCAACAATTTCTACACCGTCGACGACATCGAGGCCAAGGGCTACGCCCCGGTCGTGCTCCGCTACGCCCTCACCTCGGGCCACTACCGCCAAACCATCAACTTCAATTCCGACTCCCTCGTCGCGGCCCAAAGCGCCCTCGTCAAGCTGCGCAAGTTCTCCGACGAGATACTAGCCGCCGCCAGCCTCAAGCGCGCCGCGGTCTTGAAGGAGATCAACAAAGGCAAGCACCTCCACGATGAGTGGGGAATCTTCGCCGACGCCTGGCAAAAGCTCTCCAGCGACATGAACATCCCCGGCGCCCTTGGCGGCATCTTCACTGCCATCAAGTCCAAGCCCGGAGCCGAAGCGGTGGTGCCCTACCACAAGCTCATCTTCGCTCTCGGCTACGATCTCGACCAAGTGATCATCGAAAAGCCCAAGGTAGAAGCTCCCGAGGACGTCAAAGCACTCGCCCAAAAACGCTGGGACGCCAAGCAAGCCAAGGACTGGGCCGCCGCCGACGCCCTCCGCGACGAGCTCGCCGCCGCCGGCTGGAAAGCCCTAGACCGCAAAGACGGCTTCGACCTCGAGCAACTGTAGGGCGCGGGCTTTACGCCCGTCCCGCAGAGCCCACCAACAAGATCACTCCCCCCTTAAAAAAATACTTCGTGACCTCAGCGCCCTTCCCGGGCAAAACACTCCGCTTACTTTTCCATGAAAGAACAAATGACTCCTCTCGAAGAGATCCGACACTCCTCGTCGCACGTTCTCGCCACCGCAGTCCTTCGCCTCTTCCCGGACGCGAAGCTCGACATCGGCCCGCCAACCGACACCGGATTCTACTACGATTTCGACTTGGATCATAAGTTCACCGCCGACGACCTCGAGAAGATCGAGGCCGAGATGAAGAAGGTCATCAAGGAGAACCAACGCTTCGAGCGCATCGAGGTTTCCCGCGAGGAAGCGGTCAAGATGATCAAGGAAATCGGCCAAGAAACCTACAAGCTAGGCCGCCTCGACGACATCCCCGAAGGCGATCAAGTCTCCTTCTACCGCAACGGCGAGTTCCTCGACCTCTGCGCCGGCTCCCACGTCAACTACACCAAGAAGATCAAGGCCTTCAAGCTGCTCTCCATCGCCGGAGCCTACCACCGGGGCGACGAGAAAAACAAGCAGCTCCAACGCATCTACGGGACCGCCTTTGCCTCCAAAGACGAACTAGAAACCTACCTCAACCAACTAGAGGAATCCCGCAAGCGCGACCACCGACGCGTGGGCAAGGACATGGGCCTCTTCCACATAGACGACGCCGTCGGCCAAGGCCTCATCCTCTGGAAGCCCAAGGGCGCCATCGTTCGCCAAGAGCTCCAGGACTTCATCTCCGAGCAGCTCATCAAGCAAGAGTACTCCCAAGTCTTCACGCCGCACATCGGCAAGCTGGGCCTCTACAAGACCTCCGGCCACTTCCCTTACTACCAGGAGTCCCAGTTTCCGCCGCTCATCGAGCGCGACTCCCTTGCAGACCTCGCCGAGGAAGGTGCGACTTGCTCAACCCTCACTAACAATCTCGAGACCGGCGACATCGAAGGCTACCTCCTCAAACCGATGAACTGCCCTATGCATATCAAGATCTTCGCATCGGAGCCACACTCCTACCGCGATCTTCCGATACGCCTCGCCGAGTTCGGCACCGTCTACCGCTGGGAACAATCCGGCGAGCTCAACGGCATGACCCGCGTCCGCGGCTTCACCCAAGACGACGCCCACCTCTTCTGCACCGAAGAGCAACTACAGGACGAAATCCAAGGCTGCCTCGACCTCGTCAAGATCGTCTTCGGCACCCTCGGCATGGAGGACTACTCCGTGCGCGTCTCCCTGCGCGATCCCAACTCCGACAAATACGTCGGCGATCCCGCCAACTGGGACAAGGCCGAAGCCGCCATCCGCGAAGCGGTTAAGACGCTCGGCGTTCCCTTCGTCGAAGAAGAAGGCGAAGCCGCCTTCTACGGTCCCAAGATCGACTTCGTCGTCAAGGACGTCATCGGCCGCGAATGGCAGCTCGGCACCGTGCAGGTCGACTACAACCTGCCCGTACGCTTCGACATCTCCTACACCGGGTCCGACAACAAGCCGCACCGTCCCGTCATGGTGCACCGCGCCCCTTTCGGCTCCATGGAGCGTTTCTGCGGCCTGCTCATCGAGCACTTCGGCGGCGACTTCCCAACTTGGCTCGCGCCTGAGCAAGTACGCGTCCTGCCGATTTCCGACAAAGTTCGCGACTACGCCGAAAGCCTCGTAAGCCAACTCAAGGCCAACGGAGTGCGCGCCACCGGCGACTTCAACTCCGACAAGCTCGGAGCCAAGATCCGCAACGCTGAACTCGACAAGGTCCCCAACACCCTGATCGTCGGCGAACGCGAAGCCGAAGAAGGCAAAGTCTCCGTGCGCAGCCGCTTCCACGACGGCAAGCCCACCATGCTCTTCGAAGAGTTCGAGACCCAAGTCCTCCAACTCATCAACGAACGCACTCTACAAATTAAGAAGTAGGTAGGAGCGACCTTGGTCGCGATTTCCCCACTATTTTCACGCCAAGAGCCGCCTCCAATCCGAGGCGGCTCTTTTGTATCCAAATCCCCGTCACAATCCGTGGGAAGCGGCCTTGCGCCGCGATTAACATCTCCAAAATCAAAATCGCGGCACAAGGCCGCTTCCTACAAAACACTACCTCGCATCATACACCTCCAACATCGCGGTCCCAATACTTCCACTGTTACTCCTCAAAACCGCCACATACTTGCCCGCCCCTAGCATCCGCAAAATTCTAGCTTCGCCGCCACTCGTCGACAGCGTTCCAACTGCGCCCGTCTGCGAAACCGCATCCTCCAGGGTTATTGTCGCATCATTCGTAGCACTCCCCCAATCATCGTTGCTTGCCAACAAACTCAATTCTCCAGCCTCGGAGATCTCGTACAACCCCAACTCCAAATCATCCGCTCGACTCGTCACATAACCCGCATCGATACTGCTCCCCGCGCCTTGCAACAGGACGGGTAACTCAATCGCACCCCCTACTTCAAAGCCCACCACAATTGCAGAATCCTCCGCGAGCAATTGCCCCATCACTCGGGCACCACGAGGAAAAGCTGAGCTCCCATCCACGCTAGCCGCAGCGTGTAATAAGTGCCGCTCACTCAAATCAAAGCCGCCTCCTGGCCGAGCTTCGTCAAACAAAAAATAGGCATTCCAATCTTCAGGCTGCCCTTCTCCCAGCAATTCGAATTCACACTCGTCGGAATTCAGGCTGTATCGTGCAACCGGATACAGAGCCCCAAAGCTCATTTCCGAAAAGCGTCCCCCAGAAGCGTTTCGCTCCAAGACGATTTCCCCATCCCCCGCCAACGGAATCTTCGATTCGAAAGCTTTCGTGTCCCCAGACGCCTCCACATGCAGCGCTACGCTCGTGAAGTTTGCAGAGGGAATCAGCTCGGAGGTCGTCTTCACTTCGTCGGATTCCCCAATGGCATCGTAGGACACTAGCGTATACTCCACTCGCTTGCCACGCGGCGCGTCGCGGTCAAAGTAGGTGGTGGTTCCCGCTGGTACGTCAGCGACGTCGAAAACGCGTTCCGCTACCACCACCTTACGCCGCAGACGGAAGCCAAGTTCGTCATCCGACAAATCGAGCCATTCAAGCTCTACGCCCAGCGGCCCTACTTCCACTCGAACCCACTCAGGTTCGAGCACATCAGACTCTAGGGGCGGATCTTGCGTGACGCTGATCGCCTTCTCGTTTACCAAGATGTCCGCCGTACGGATTTCCGCAGTGTCATTCGCCTCGACCGAGAAGCCCACCGTTCCATCGCCAGAACCACCTGCCGCTCCCGTCAAGCTGATCCAAGAAACGGATACGCTTGCCTGCCAATCGATATTGGAGCTCACCGACACGGAGCCTGTGCCGCCATCGCGATCAAACTGCGTCTTAGTCGCGCTGATATCCAACGTGGGAATTTTGCCCGCTTGTTCGACAACGTGCGTCCTTTCGTTAATGCTAATCTCAGCGGTACGCGAATCGAAGCTGTCGTTTTCATCAATACTCAGGACGATAGATCCATAGTCCGCACCTGTGGCAGCGGAAGAGATGGCAAGCCAATCCGCATCCTCGCTCGCCGTCCAATCGACGTTCGACTCGATGTCGACCACCTTCGCGCCACCGCTCGCATCCACTTGAGTACGAGACGGACTGATACGCATGAATGGAGGCGAACCTGCCTGCACCACCGTGTGCTCCAAACCGCCTACCACAATTTTCCCCGTGCGCTCATTCTGGGATTCGTTCAACAGAGCCCGATAGACAACCCCCTGGTTCCCAGTCCCTTGTCCACTTGTCGGGCTCGTCACTATCAACCACGGGGCCTGTGACAATGCCTCCCAATCTTTCGAAGAAGTCACTCCGATCGCATAACCGGATTTCGCATCCCTCGTGATGCTGCGGGAAATCGGACTAATCGCCTCGACCGGAATTTCGCTCGTGATCGCAACGACCGAATTCGTGTAGTCTGAATCGCCAGATTCGTTGTAAGCCTGAACTCGATACGCGTAGGTGGAAAGAGCTTCGACAGAACGATCCACGAAAGTAGTAACGTTCTTGTCGATCGTGGCCACGCTTGCCCAGGTCGCGCCCGCTTCGTCTAGCCTGCGCTCGACCCTAAAACCATCCTCCACCGCAGAACGATCTGACCAGCGGAGCGAAACCTTGTTGTAGGTCTGCTCCAGAACCGCCAGGTTCACCGGCGACTGAGGAGTGTCGTCGAACGATTCAATTACAGCATCGTTCGACCAGAGCGACACGTTATCTCCTTTGCGAGCCCGCACCCGATAAATGTAAGTCGTCGAAGCAGCTAGGCTCGTGTCATCATACTGTGTCTGATTTTCCAATACAGTCACCAAGCCAGCGAACTCGCCTCCGGGAACGCGACGTTGAATCTCGAAGCTCGTCTCATTGTCACTCTCGTCGGTCCAAACCAAGCGAGCCGAACTGCTTGAAATGTCCAATGCAGTGAGGTCCAAAGGTGCGTTCACCACCACTGGCGGCAATACCGTCAAGCCAACCGCCGCACTCGTGAGCACTCCACCCGGATTGCTCACCTGAATACTAAAGGTACTCCCGTCATCTCCGGGACCAACGTCCGGAATCGTCAAAACCGGCAAAGTTTCACCGTCGATTTCCGTTCCATCACGTAACCATTGATAGCTCAGATCAACACCTTGAGCCAATGCGTAGAAGGCCACAGTCTCTCCCTCCTCGATACTCTGCTCAACCGGTTGTACTACAAATTCCGGAGGATCCACCAGGACCTCGCGTCGAAATGTCAAAAGCGAATGCGGAGTAGACCCAGCTCCTAAATAAACGTGTTCACCATCCGGGCTGGTACCGATAGACAATGGACCATTCAAGTTCCAGTCGTCGTCCGGACCTGAAACGAGGCTTTGATAGTAGGTCAGAGCACCTGTAGTTGCATTCCGCTCAAAGGAAGTCACCGAATCACTTGATGAAACCGCGACATAAACGTAAGCACCATCCGAACTAACTGAAATAGCATGAGGACCGTCGAGATTCTGCACCCCACTCGATCCGTCAAACACGTCGCTTTTCATCGTCAGCGCACCGGTCTCTGTATCGCGGGAAAAAACGGTGATAGCGTCGTTATTCCATGATGCCACATAGGCAAACTTTCCGTCAGGACTCAGGGCGAGAGCTCTGATGGAGGTCTTGTTGCTCTCCGAAGTCAGATACGACAAACGACTGTGGTACGTTAATAAACCGCTGCTGACATCCCGACTAAAAACAATAATCTCGTTGCTGTGCAAAGCCACATAGAGGTTCTTCCCGTCAGAACTCATCGCCAACGCATGCGGCGAGCTCAACTCGACAACCCCTTGGTCGCCTTCCTCATAGACACCCAGGAAACTTGCAGTTCCAGTCACCGCGTTCCGGCTGAATACACTTATCTTACTCTCGTCGTAAGCTGCCACATAGAGGTTTTTGCCGTCTGGCGACATCACAATTGAGCGTGGCCCGTCCAAACCATCTACGCCTCCATCAGTGTCGTAGATTGCATCGATCAGGCTCAGTGCACCTGTCTCCGCATCTCGGTCGAAGCTCGCCAAGCTATTCGAAATCATCGCCACTGAATAGACAAATTCGCCATCAGGGCTCATCACCAAAGAGCGAACGCCACCCAACGCATTCTCTCCCAAGTCGGCTTGCGTGATCACGCCTGAATATCCCAATTCACCACTCTCTTCGTCTCGCGAAAAATAGCTGATCTCCGACGTCCCAAAAGATGCCACATAGACGTGCCCTCCATCGGGAGTCACCTTGACATCGTAAGGTTGCTTCAACCCGTCTTTGACTCCAACCTCATGCAAGTGCTGCTCGATGAAAACCAACTGCTTGATCACCTCAACGACAGGCTCGTCTCCTTCGTCGCCCGAATCTTGGGCACACAGAGACGCAACCGCGATGATCCCCCAGAAGAGGGCAAACGCGGGACGGAACCAGTGTAGGCAGCTAGGCAAAGTTCGTATCATCGAGTCGTGCGCGTACGCAAAGCAACCGACATGCCCCTGCCCCCTATTTAACATTTCATTTACGGCAGAAAAATAATTGCTGGCTTGAGCAGCCGCGAAACCCCTTCCAATTCTGCGAATTCGGTCCCGCCCCTGATCGATTGAAACTTAGCTGCAAGTTTTGCTCGATCTCTGGCGCGAAGCTGTGCATTTTCTCGCGGCTTTGGTCGTAAACGCCGAAGCAGACACAGACATGGCCCTCACAGAGTACAAAAGCAAATTCATCGCCGACTGCGGCATCAGCATGGGAGACGAAGGTAAAGGACGCCTCATCTCCGAAGTCGTCGAAGAGCTTCGTGAAAAGACTGGCGTGGAAAATCCCGTGCAAGTCGTCCTCAAGGTCAACGGAGGCGCCAACTCCGGCCATACCGCGGGCGGGCTCAAGCTCAACCTTCTCCCCGCGGGCGTCGTCGACCAGTCTGTCGAAACCCTCGCCATCGGAGCCGGCGTGGTAGCCGACCCACGCAAGTTCATGTGGGAACTCCTGCCCGTCGACCACAAGGGCTACCGCGTCACCGAACGCCTCGCCATCGACGAACGCTGCATGGTTTCCGACGTCATCCATCGCTTGCTCGACCTCGCCTGGGAGTGGTACCGCGTCAACGTCATCAACGAAGAGCCCCGCGGCAGCACCGGCCGCGGAATCACCCCTGCCTACCTCGACGAAGTCGGCCAGTTCCAGATCGTCTACTCCGACTTCCTCGCCGACCAAGAGCTTTACGCCAAAAAGGTAGCCAACCGGGCCGACCGGGCTTGCCGCGTCATCCAGCACGTTTGCCAAGTCACGCCCGAAGCTTGGGACAGCTTCTTCGACACCCTCACTGAAGGTGAAACCCGAGCCAACGAGGAAGCCATCAAGCTCGGCCTCTTCGACGAGAACGAGTTCGACTTCACCATCTTCAAAGGCGAGGAGCCCTTCACCCTAGACGTCGAGAAGATCGTAGAAATCTATTGGGACACCGCTCAAAACCTCGCCGACAAGATCGTCGACGTGCGCGAGTTGGTTCGCGGCGCCCAAAGCGCCGGCCGCTACACCATCGGCGAATACGGCCAAGCCTACTGGCTCGACAAGCGCCAAGGCTTCTCGCCCAACGTTTCCGCCTCCCACACCTACGCTCCGGAATTTTTCAATTCCGCCTGCCAGCCCGTCCAGCCCCTGCACGTCTTCGGCGTCGCCAAGGCCTACGACACCAAGGTCGGTACCCACGTTTTCATTACCCAGGAAGATCCAGAGCACCCGCTCTTCAAGATCCTCCGCAAGCTCGAGTTCGGCGTATCCACCGGTCGCCAACGCATGGTCGGCTGGTACGACGCGGTGGAAAAAGGCGACACGCTCCGCTTCGGCGGATTCGACGATCTGATGATCAACAAGATCGACGCCCTTACCCATTCCGGCGACTGGAACGGCAACCTTAAAATTTGTATCGCCTACGAGGATACCGAAGGAAAACGCTACCATCGCGTTCCCCGCACGGAAGCCATTCGCAAGACGCTTAAGCCCGTTTACCAAGAGTACGCCGGCTGGACCCAGGACATTTCTAAATGCCGCAAGTTCGACGAGCTGCCTGCCGAGGCAAAAAGCTACATCGCCGGCATGATGCGTTCCCTGCTGGACTCCGCCTACTATGGCGACGAATGGCCAGCCGAATTGCCCAACCTGCGCTACGTCGGCGTCGGCCCCATGCCCTCACAGGTCATCCGCGACATCCCGGAGATCCGCGAGCTCCTCAAGTTCGACCAAGCGATCCAATCCTAAGGGTCGGGCCCGCTGTTACCAGCGGGCGCTTTCGCGGCTCGCGGCATCTATCTGCACAAACGCTTTAGCAGCGCGTACAGCATCTCCAGCTTAGGCGTCGCCACCCCAGCCGCCTTCGCTTGACGCAGCGGCTCGCCCCAGATCGCCTCCACTTCCACCGGTCGACCTTCTACGAAATCGATCATGCTGGAGGGGCGATAGCCTTCCATCGGCCGCGTAATCTTTATCTGGTAATCCTCGAAGCCCTCACCGAAATCGTATCCAAAGAAATGGGACGCGGCGATAATCTCGCGCATAAGCGCCCGAGCTTCCCCGCATAGCTCCGGGGAGCCGACAATCACGTCCGTAGTGACGCCGCCGGCCGCGATCGCCAAGCCATTGAAGGGCACGTTCCAAACCAGCTTCTTCCACTGCACCTCCGCCAGGTTTGGCTCACAACGCGTCTTTACCCCAGCCGCCTTGAAAAGCTCCACAATCTCCTCGGCCTCCGCTAAGTCTTCACCCAAGCGAGGTCCCAAACTGATCGAGCCCGCCATGTAGTTTTCGACCACCGCCGGCTCGATGCGATTCAGGCAGACAAAGCATAAGCCACCAAAAACCTTGTTTTTCGGGAAGAGCTCAGCCAGCAGCGCGTCATTGCCTAGGCCGTTCTGCAAGGTCAACAGCTTCGTGCCGCGCCCCACCAGTGGAGGCAAAATCTCAGCCAGACTCCCATTTCCTGTGGCCTTCAAGGAGACGATCACTAAATCGCAAACGCCAATCTCTTCGGCTCGAGCAAATGCAGCCACCTCGTCCAAGACAAAGGTCTCGTCTTTTCTGACCACGCGGATTCCTCGCTCCTTCGCCACCGGCAGATCGCTGCGCATTAGAAAGGCTACTTCCCGCCCGCTTCGCTGCAGCAGGGCTCCGTAGTAAAGTCCGATGGCTCCCGAGCCAACTATCGCAATTTTCATACTCGGCTGGAGCAATAAAAGCCCCTTTTCGTGGATGCAAGAACCCTCGCTAGTGAGATTCCCCGAAATGTGACGACAGGGTTAACTCCCAAGTTTCTTCACAAGCTGTTTCCCATTTTGCGAATTTCGCTTTCAGATTCGAAAGACTAGGGAATACCCCCTGATATTCACAATCCCGCCTGGCCCACAAATGGCCGCTAGAAGCCGCGTTAATGACCAAGCCATGTGACGGGCTTGAAACGCCCGAGAAAGCCCCTGCCAGCCCCCTCTCCCGAGCTTAGCCCAGCAACCGTCCAACAGGTCCGACCGCCACCGATTTAGCGCAATTGCTAATATCTCTCTATCAACACTTTAACAGGACCTCGAAAACGAACGGAACCTGGCGGGCGCAGCGGCGCAAAATTGCCACATGGTGCCAATCCCGCGCCGGCCCGTTTGGGGAGGTAAAAATCCGCCTGAAACGGTTTCCCGGAGGACTCAACGAAAAAAAATCACAGCTAAAGCCCAAATGTAAAAAAGTTGAATCACAACAATTCGCTAAACCCGCCCAGATCATGCCCCTGCAGCAGTTGCTACCAAGTTATTCACAAGGTTTTCTGGCCAAAAAAACCGGAATTTCCGGCAAATTTGCGGGCAAATTCAGGCCGAAAATACGCCTCGATTTCTAGCAGGTCATGGCCACGATACGCAGCGACTTGGGGCAAGCTTTAACAGTAAGATTTTTACCGCATTTGAAGATCTCGCCATCCACGTGAAAAAAGCCGCCATCCTTCATCCGAAGCGTGAAACTCTCCGCGCAGATCGGAGTAACGCGTGGGCTGTGGTAGAGCTTTTTGCTGAACATTCGCCAAATCAGGATGAAAAAGCTCAGGAAATTTGGCTCCGCGATGGCAACGAGATTCAGTTTCCCATCCGTCATCGACGCGTCGGGAGCGATGAACGCATTGCTTCCATACTGGGAGGAATTGGCCACCGCCACGATGTAAGCGCTCAAGGACTTGGAGCCCAAATTCGTTTCGATGTCGCACTCGAGGGAGCGGTAACCGCGAAACGCCTTCCACCCTTCCCGCATGTAGTTCATCAAGCCCCGACCTTCCGTCTCATTGAAACGACGCCCGACCTCCGCATCGAAGCCGATGCCCATCACGTTGAAAAACGGACGTCCGTTCGCCTCTCCCGTGTCCACCTTGATGGCGCTGCCGGTCGCCGCCAGCTTAAGGGCCCTTTCGAATTCGAGCGGAATTCCGATGTGTCGCGCCAAGCCATTGCCGGACCCCATCGGCACCAATCCGAATTCGCAAGGAGAGCCCACGATCATGCGACCCACTTCATTGATGGTGCCGTCTCCACCTACCGCCACCAGGCGTTTCACGCCTTGCTCGAGAGCTCGCTGGGCCAACTCGGGGGCATGTCCCGCTCGCTCGGTCGGCCATACGACGGCATTCAACTTCTGAGCTTCTACGAATGCTCGAACCCGAGCGACACGCTCCGGGCCCTTAAGCCGCTTACCCGATATCGGATTTACGATGAATGCCAGTTCCGTTGCCATCTGCCCTAATCCTCAAAACGCATGGGAAAGAAAAAGCAACCACCTAGCCCTCATATCCCACACATTTCAGAGCGGGCGATCTGCGAGGCGTGTGACGAGCGCTTCCCTGCCCCTTGAATCCTAGCCGGAGTCTCGCGAGAGGCGCTTAACCGCGAGTCCGATCAACGACCTCCCGCAACGAGGACTGAAAGCTCTCAACCACGGCGTCCCAGCTGATTCCTTCAGCCGTTTTACGCGCCGCCGAACCGATGAGACGCAACTCCTCGTCGCTACATTCGCCCAAGGCCACCGCCTTTTCCACGAAGTCGTCCGGGTCGTCGAAAGCCGCAAGGAATCCGTTTTCGTTCGGCTTCACATACTCGCGTCCCACCGCGTAATCGTAAGTGCACACGGACAAGCCCGAGGCCATGGCTTCCGTCACCACGTTGCCAAAGGTTTCGGTCACGCTCGCGAAGAGAAAGATGTCGCCAGAGGCATAGTGCCTTGCCAAGTCGTCGCCTTTCCTCATGCCGGCGTAGTGAATGTGCGGATACTTCCGCTTCAATCGTTCGAGTTCCGGCCCCCCGCCTACCAGAACCAATCGGTCACCTGGATTTTGACGCGCCATCGCCTGATACGCTCGCACCACCAAGTCGATATTCTTTTCTTTCGCGATGCGCCCGACATAGACGATAGCACGGCCACCTTCCGGAATTTCCCAGGACTTACGCAGGGCCGCGTCCCGCTTCTCCGGAGAAAAAAGCTCAGTATCGACTCCCCGCGAAAGCACTCCCGTATTGAGATAGCCTTCGCTCGCGAGAGCATCCGCCATCTGCTGGGTCGGAGCCAAGGTACAGGCGCAAAAATTGTGAATCCTGCGCAAATACGCAGACATCAATCGCTGCACGCCTCCCACACTGTAGTGGTCGCTGTACTGGTCGAAGTTCGTGTGAAAAGTGGAGCTCACGGGGATCCGCAAAAGCTTCGCCGCGATCAGGGCCGCCACGCCCAGCGGTCCCTCGGTGGCAATGTGGACGATATCCGGCCTGTTCTCCTTCCACATGCGGTGCAGGCTGAACCCTGCGGGCTCTCCCATGCGAAGGCTCGAATATCCGGGCAAGGGCACACCTGCCACTACAAACTCCTCGAAGGGTTGCGGTGGAGAAACCGCGTCGACCTCCTCGTGCTCCTGTACCGGTCGCACGACCAAAAGGCTCCATCCTCGCTTGGCAAGCCCTTCGCAGAGGCGTCCCAAAGTCATGGATACGCCGTTAACTTCCGGAGGAAACGTTTCCGTGACAAGCGCAAGTCTCATGTCGACCAAATCAAATCACAGCAGCGTTTCCTACGCCAAAGGCCTACTGAGCCGAATCCTGCGCGGCAGAAGTGGAGTCAGCGCCTGCAGCGCTACCAGCCTCGTCGGGCAGCCCTACGCTCAGTAGCTGCACTTCGAAAACCAAGGTAGACGCTGGCGGCACGCCAGGACGTCCTTCGTCGCCGTATCCAAGATCCGATGGCACGTACAGCTTTATCTTTCCACCTTCCCCGATCAAGGGAATCCCTTGGGTCCACCCTGGAATCACCTCGTTGAGCTTAAAGGCGACCGGCTTTTCGCCCACGGTCGTGTCGAAGACCGTGTTGTCCAAGAAACGTCCCTCGTAGTGTACCACGACCGTGTCCGACTGCTTAGGATGCACGTCGTTGCCCGGCTCCAAGATTTCGTAGAACAAACCGGTGCCCAAGGAAAGCATGCCCGGCTTGCCAAACAAAGAATCGAAAAACTCCTGTCCCTGGCGACGATTCTCCTCGAGCTGACGTTGCATCAGCTTCAACTCCCGCTCGCGAATGATCTGCTCCCTTTCTGAAAAATACTCCTGCAACGCCAGTTGCGACTGGCTCAAATCGGTAGCCGGCTCCTCGCCCTGGATCTGGCTCAGCATCCCGGCTGCGATCCAATCGAGCTCCTCTTCTGTGATGTCCAGATCTCGTAAAGTGAACCGCTCCGCCAAAAGCCAGCCCCACGAACGCAGCAACTCCTCGTCCGTATAGCTGGGCGAAGCGTCTTCTTCCACAGGCATTTCGATCATGTCTGCAAGTTGACCCCAAACTGGCATCGAAAGGGCGCAAAAGGCTGCTATCGCTAGAAACTTTTTCATAAGATATTAGTCATCAATACATTAATCCTCGCTCATTGAAGCATGAGATGGGAGCAGTGCTTGCCAGTCGAAGGGATTTGACTAGGCTTGTAAATATCCAAAATCCCAAGCAACCCCAGCCAAACACATATGAATCAAGAATCCTTCTGGATCAGCGATGACGGACTCATCACTTCCATCAAGAAATCGTCCGAGCCAAACAACGTCATCCTCACGATCACTTTCAAACTGCGTTCCGAATCGGAAGTGGCCTTCGTTTCAGAACGTCTCGAACATATCCAATTCAGCGAACGCAGTTCGCTCGCCCGTATCGGCATCGAGATCTACACCCCGCACCCGCCCCGCATCAATCGCGACCGCCTGATATTGGAAGGAACCGCCTTCGTCTACGACACCGACTTTCCCTGCGCTCCCTACGCCGACAAGCTCCTGCAAACAGGGATCGCCGCTGGTCGCCTTTTTTACGCTCCCGAAAATCAAAAACTTTCGTCCGACGAGATTTGGCAAGCCTTGCAGGAAAATCGTATCAAACTGCCGAATACAACTTCCATCGATCGATTCGGCCGCGTTTTCCTCACTCCCCACAAAGTCCAGTATACCCTTCCCAAAAACGTAACGGAGCTCGACCACCTGCGCCTCGTCAAAGGCCTGCTCCCCCGAACCTTTCTCGACAAGGTCCAAAAGCGAGAGGACCTTTCCGTGGTTTCCATCGAACCGCACTCCGGACTGCTCACAAGCTGCTCGATGTACCTAAAAGAGCACTACGTCGTGCTCAATCGAGGCGAAGGAAATTTCGGCCTGCATTCCGGAGCCGTCCTGCTCGACCCCATCAAGACCTTCGGCACCGGCGTCATTCTCGAAATCTATAATCGAAGCGACCAGCCGGTAATCAACCCGGTAGTCTCGATCGAGGTTTACCACGCGCCGCATTTCGATCGCGACCGCATCGCTGAAAAACGCGACCAACGCATGGTATTCTTCTCCAACCTCGACAAGATTTACCGCCAGCTTGACGCCAAGCCAAAACAGCAATTCGACCGCCTTCGCCCCACGACCGACATATCGCTACGCGGACAAAGCGCCAAGACAGACAACCAAAGTATCCTTATCCGAGCGGACAACGCGATCAAGGAAGAGCTCAAACGCGTCGCTCGTAACGGACACTTCGGCTTCCGCACTGTAAACCAGGCGTTGCGCAAAGGAGACCAAGAAGCCGACACCCTAGTGCTCGACTACTTCCCTGGCCTGGCGGAGCACATTGAAATTTTAGCCAACATCAACCGGCTCAAGCTGAAAAACATCGTTTTTCGCAAAGCCACGCCCCTCCAAGAGTTTTTCCTAACCAACGAAGCGCACTCGCACCTCGAGACCTACCAGCAACTCGGTATCAAAGTGTATTGGCTGACCTTGGACGACCTTTACGTCCACGCCTACAAGCACGACCACGGCTACTTCATTCGCGAAGAGGAAGTGGAACGATTCCTAGCCTGCACCATCCTGGCGTTTTACGGCTCCGCTCTTGAGATGGACCCCGAGGAGGAACGCAAAATCAGCGAACTGGTAGTCCGCATGACCGACTTCTTCGGCAATAACGTGGGCATCCTTACCGGAGGCGGCGAGGGAGTAATGGGCCTCGCCAACGACGTCGCCCGGCACCGCGGTTGCCTCACAGGAGCCGCCTTCCTCGAGCTCGAAGCTCAGCCCCCGAAAGTTGGCGTCAACTTTTTCAACACATTCCAGGAAACAAACCGACATAACCGCCAGAAGTGGTTCCAGGTGGCTGACTTCTGCATCTTCAACCTGGGAGGTGCAGGCACGATGGAAGAAATAGGGATCGAGCTATGCAACATGAAGCTCGGGATCCGGCCACGCGTACCCTACGTTTTCTACCACGACACCTATTGGAAACAATTGGAGGAGCAATTCAGCCAACTGGTTTCCGACGGTCGCATGCCTGCTTGGATGAAGGAACAACTCCTCTTCTGCGGTGATTCCGAGGAGATCATAAACTTCTACCGGAAAAGCTTACAGATCTTGTAGAGCGCGGAACAGAGCAAAAGCTACCTGCAAGGCTCTCCACTCTCCCGATACAAGGAGAGTGGCGGACCCGGTAACGGATTGCAAATGTCGAAGACTAGCCGCCCTATTCGTCGTCCTCCTCGCTTTCCTCGTCTCCATTCGATACATACACTTCTTCAGGCAGCGCGCCAGGCGCCAGCACATCCGCAGCATGGACGTCGAGCTGATGCTGACCCAGATTTCCATAGCGATGGTAGCAGTGCGTCACGCACTGTTCTCGGAAGTAGAGCAACAGCTCCAATCGGGCATCGATCAATGGCGGACTGGCAGCCACATAGATGCCCCGCTTAGCGGCCGCGCTCCAAATCTCATCGGAGACTTGCTCAGAGCTCGCGAAACGGATCCGCTCGTATTCAGTCATGCGAGCGCAAAGCTCTGATTGCGCCTCGACAATGAACTCCGCCAGGAGGTCCGGAGCGTGCATTCGCAACCAATCCCTCAGTTCCTCTTGCACATCTGGCGAAACGCTGATCGTGAGCTCCGTCTTGGAAATGTAGGCGTTAAAAAGCCGAGAAAAAATGCTGAAGGGCGAATCAGAAGCCTCGATACGGACTGCCATGTCATGGATTTTCAAATACCGGCTTTGATTCGTTTCACCGCGTATCTTGAAGTAATCTTCGATTTTGCTGAAAACATTCTCGTACTCGTAAAGCGAACTCTCGAAGGCCGCCCTCAAACGAGCGGCTTCGATCTCGTCGATCTCGTCGGGAAAGCTCTCGATCATAAAATCGAATCGAGTCAACAGCGGGTCGTTTGGTCGGCGATCCCGCGGCAAGCCTGTCTCTTCGGCATCGCAGAACTCCAAGGGATAATTCCAACCGCCGACCTTCACACCAGGACCGATCGCCGACTTCGCCATTCCACCGAATGGTTGACGCAAAACGATCGCACCCGTCGTGCCGCGGTTGATATATAGATTACCAGCTCGGATCGCCTCGCGCCATTGAGCGATTTCCCGTTCGTCCAAAGAGTGGATACCAGAGGTCAAACCGTAGTCCGTTTCGTTCACCAAGCGAATGGCCTCGTCCAAGCTATCGTAGCACATTACGCCAATCACTGGGCCAAAGAGCTCCTTCCGGTAGCAGAAAGACGACTGGGTCACGTTCCACAAGATTCCCGGAGTTACCATGTGCGGATCCTTTTCCGATAGCTCTGGACGAAGCGCCCACTCTTCGTCCTTGCCGATAGACTCGATCGCTTTCTTTAAGGGCCCTCCAACCGGATTCGCCAAGGGTCCAAACTTGCTTTTGAAATCCCATGCGTAGCCTACTGGCAGGCTCTTCGCTGCATCCACCAACGAAGAACGGAACGCTTCGTCTTCGAAGAGCGAACGCTGCAAGATGACCAACGAGGTCGCGGAACACTTTTGTCCGGAATTTCCGTAGGCTGACTGGATAATGTCCGCAATCGCTTTGTCGCGATCCGCCATCGACGAGACGATCATCGCATTCTTGCCTCCCGTTTCGGCATAGAGCGGAAGTTGAGGACGTTTCTTCAGCATGTTGAGAGCGGTGCGCGTGCTGCCCGTGAAAATTACGTATGCAGTTTTTGGATGCATCGCGATATGGCTTGCTTCCGGGTCATTGCGGCAAGGCAAAAACTGCAATGCTGACTTAGGCACTCCCGCCTTCCAAAGAGCTTGGCATATCAGCCAGCTACAATAGGTCGCTTGCGGCGACGGCTTTATGATCGTGTTGTTACCGGCAGCCAAAGAGGCTAAAACGCCGCCAGCGGGGATCGCGATCGGAAAATTCCACGGAGGAATGACAACGCCCACTCCTTTTCCTCTGAACTTCAGATTGGCTCGCTCCTCGAAACGGCGCATCGCAAATGGATAGAACTCCGCAAAGTCGATCGCCTCCGAGACTTCCGGATCCGTCTCGCTGAAGAGCTTGCCCACTTCCGCTGCCGCGACTCCTATCAAGTCTCCGCGCGCTTGCCGTAATTCCTCCGCCGCGGAGCTCAAAATCTCATGCCTCTCAGACGAGCCCATTCTGGCCCAGCCGCTCGCGTCCGACGCCGCAATCTCCATCGCCCTGTCGATATCATCGATTCTCGCAAGCGCGTAACGAGCAATTGGCAAGTTCTCTTCGTACTGCGAATGGTCGATTATTTCCTGCGTATCCAATCCCTCATACAGGAATTCATCCCCAACGGAAATCGGGATCTCTTCAACTTTGCCCTTGGGTACCGCTTTCCACTTGCCACGAATAAGCTCTGCCCAATCGCGATTGGCAGCCAATGTCCAATCCGTATCCGGTTCCTCGCGAAACCGGTCGCTCTGGAAGGTTGACCGCGAACGACCGCTCTGCTCGTTGAGCCTGTCCTGCAAGCGAAACGGCTCGCCTCTCAAACGACTGATCCGTCCGAAGGAAAAGCGGAATTGGTTCGCCAAGAAGGTCCAATCTTCGTCGCCCGGTTCCAAGTTGAAACTATGCGTCAGGAAGTTTTGCGGGCTGGTATTCTCGTCAAGACGACGCACGTAATAGGCAATCGCGTGGGTGAAGTGAGCTTTGGTCGCGACCGGAGCGTAAAGAAGGATCGGCCTGCCCTCGTTATTCAAGGCCTTCACCGTCGCATCGGCCATGCCTTCCAACATTTCGAAAACCAAATGCTGCGAAGTCCCCAGTTCCTCCGCTAAAAGATGGGCGTGAGCCAATTCGAACAGGTTATGCGAAGCGATTCCTAGTTCGACACAGCGCGCGTTCTCAGGCTGGAGCGCATAACGCAGCATTCGCTTGTAGTTGGCATCCGTATCCAGTTTTTCATGATAGGGAGCTTGAGGCCATCCACGCATAGACGACTCTGTTTGCTCCATATCCATGTTCGCCCCCTTCACGATTCGCATCTTGATGGGAGCTCCGCCGTCGGCGACGCGGGCCTTGGCCCACTCCGTCAACTTTCGATGCCATTCGTAGGTGTCCGGGAGGTACGCCTGCAAGACGATTCCTGCCCTCAGGCCTTTGAATTCCGGAAGGTCGAGAGTCCGCTGGAACGCTTCCACCGTGAGAGCGAGATCCCTGTACTCTTCCATGTCGAGGTTTATGAACTTCTGCTGCATTTCCCCGTTTTCCGCTGCAAAACGGTTCTTCTGGGCGCTGCGAAAAAGTTCGCTCAAACGCTCGACCAAAACCTCGACGGTCTCTTCGAACGCAAGCGGCGTGATCTGAGAGTAGATGGTCGAAATTTTAATCGAAAGATAGTTAACAGAATCCGAATCGAGCGCGTCCTTGTAAATTTGGATACGCTTCGCCGCTTCTTCTTCTCCCAGCAAGGCTTCTCCGATTATGTTGACGTTCGACCCGATCTTTTCCTTTTTCCGACGGCTAACGTGCTTGGCGAGGGCCTCTTCCTCCCCTTCCAGAATCACCCCGGAAGTCTCCGATCTGATTCGCCCGACAATTGCTGGAACCGATACGCCGGGAACCCGCTTGCCTACCTTGTTAAACAATTCGATCAATAGCGACTCGAAGGCATCGAACAAGTCGACGTTCTTGTATTTGCCTAGCAAATACCCGATTTGATCGGCGACCCGCTTCGCTTCGCGCGGACGGAAACTCTGGTCGATGAGCTCCGTAAGGAAAACTTTGTTAACCGGATTGCGCACCATCTTTGCCACCTTTTCGTCAAACTCCAGCTGACGCTTCGTCTTGAGACGGTTGCTTTCTTTCTGCCAACGCTCCGCGAGCTCGACACTTCGAGATATGATTCCTTCCTCCATACGCTTAAGGCACCTCTGACAATTGGCTCATTTCTCAACTCGTTTTCGGGACATCTCACAGCGCGACATTGCGCTCATCCCTTTGCCTGTCTTCAATGGTGCAGATCCAGACATCCCAAAACCTACTTCCCGGCGAATCAAGCAGTAATCGAAGCAGTCTATCCTATGTCTTGCAGCCGAGCCTTGAACTAGTCCACGGAGAGCCAAAACAATTGACATCCCCGTAGCCTTCCCAAACTCCCAGTCCCATGTCTGAAAACTCTCCTCTTACAGCCCTAGTCGTCGGATCCGGCGGTCGCGAGCACACACTCGCAGCCGCGTGCGTGAAAAGCCCCCTGGTCAGCCGCACCATCGCCGCGCCCGGAAATCCAGGCATTGCGGCGGATTGCGATTGCTTCGACGTAGCCGCAGACGACATCGCAGGCCTCGTCGCCTTGGCCAAGAAGGAGTCAGTCGACTTCGTGATCGTAGGGCCAGAGGTTCCCCTCACCCTCGGCCTGGTAGACGAGTTGCAAAAAGAGAACATCCTCGCCTACGGTCCCAAAGCCGACGGAGGACGCCTCGAAGGCTCCAAGAACTACACCAAGGAAGTTCTCCTCAAGTACAATATCCCTACGGGTGCCGCCGCCAGCTTCACGGAATCAGCAGCCGCCATCGAGTACCTTCAGACAGCTTCGATGCCGATCGTCATCAAGGCAGACGGATTGGCCGCCGGCAAGGGCGTCATCATCGCCCAGGACTTGGACGAAGCCACAAAGACTGTGACCGACATGATCGACGGCGGCGCATTCGGGGACGCCTCTAAGGAAGTACTCATCGAAGAGTGCCTCTTCGGCGAGGAGACATCCATCCACGTCATCGTCTCTGGAAAGGACTACGTCATTCTCCCCACCAGCCAAGACCACAAGCAGGCCTACGAAGGCGACATCGGTCCCAACACAGGTGGCATGGGAGCCTACTCCCCAGCTGACCTGATCAACGACGCCCTCATGGCCGAGATCGAAGAGAGCATCGTAAAACCTTCAGTGGAAGGCATCGCCGCTGAGGGCATTGACTTCCGCGGCACCCTCTTCATCGGGCTCATGATCACCAAGAACGGACCCAAGGTACTCGAGTTCAATACCCGCTTTGGGGATCCCGAGACCCAGGTGCTGCTCACTCGCCTGGAGACTGATCCCGTGAAAATCATGCTCGCCGCCGCGAAGGGCGAGCTGGGTAAACTCGACGTCAAGGTGAGAGACGACTACGCTATGGTTGTGGTGCTCGCCAGCAACGGCTACCCAGGCTCCTACCCGAAGGGCGAAGTTATCTCCTTCCCGGATTCCGTAGGAGAGCAAGAAATCATCTTTCACGCCGGCACGAAGTTCGACGCGGACAAGAACGTGGTTACCAACGGAGGGCGCGTCCTCGGCGTTACCGCCCTCGGCCCCGATCTGAAGACCGCCGCCGACAAAGCCTACGCTCTCTGCGACAAGATCGACTTCAAGTCTAAGTACCTTCGTCGCGATATCGGTTTTAAGGAACTGAATCGGCAGAAGTAGCCAATTCCAAGAAAGCTCGAGCAATCGAAGCCCTGCTGGAATCACTCCTGAGGCGACCTAGAAAAGGTCGCCTTTTTCGCGCCATCACCTCAACTTCCAAATAAGCGTTTCTACTTTACAAAGTCCATGTCATTAGCTAGTTTGAAACAAGGCCATGAAACAGGAACATGCAGGCGCGAAACTGCTGTTTTTCGTGGCGGCTCTTGCCCTCTCGGCCTGTAGCGACCAAAGACAAGAACCGTCCCCCAAAGCGGCGGAAATCGAGGAAGTCACCAACGTGGATGACGCGAAGTCTCATTTCCTCAAGGGAATTGACTGGAGCGAACGCAGCGGGGCCCGAGCAACTTTGTACTACGATCTGCTCAAGAGGAACGATTCCCTCGGAGAACGTTCCTCCTCCGCGATGTATCACCCCAGCGAATACGAATGGTTCGCGTTCATCGACTACGAGCCGGGCGCCTACTTCAAGCATCCCACTGCTTTTGCGGTACTCACTTACGAGGAACCGAAAATCAAGGTCTACCGCAGATCCCACCTCCCCCTCCTCAACGAGGAGAGCATCTGGAGCAGCGCATCCGAACTATTGCGGGACGAGAACGTCTTCTACGACAAGTCATGGACACAGAGGACTCCATTCCGCGACACGGAATCCATCCTAGCTCACAAAGCGGAACACTGGCCTCCCCGCATGTCGAGCGACCGCTGTCCAAACGAGCAGCGAGCCTACGCCGTGCTCATCCATAACCTGACCGACCTCAGCCGAAGCCCTGAATCCATCGACAACTTGGACGCGATGGCCGCAGCCTTGACCGCGAACGGCTACTACGTTCAGGAGTTCATCCACGATCCAGCCACAGGCGAGAAACGAGCTTACCTGGATCTAGCCGCTCCCAAAGGCGCCGGCATCTACCAATTGATCAACTTCATAAACATACACCAAGACTTCAACGACTGCTGCGAAGAGGTGCTGGTATACATCACAGGGGAAACCTCCCTCGAGAAATCCGACTATCGCGAAGAAGTCTCTTTCGATATCCCCTTTGCCTACGCTGGTCGCGAACAAAACCGGAAACCAGCCTTGAAGTTTTACCCGGAAGACTTCGCCGTCATTTTCGACGAGCTCAAGACCTGCCACCTTAACTTCATCGTGGATACCAACAATGCAGAAGGCTTCGCCGCTGACCTATTGCGGATTCCCAACACGGAGAGCGTCCTCACCGCTTGCGCGCTCAACGAATACACCTATTCCAGCGCGGTCGAGACCTTGGGAGGTGGTAGCTTCGAGGACGCTTTCGGAATCGCACAAGGGGAGAAAGGAAGCGAATTCACCAGCAGCGTGGTAAAGGCCCTCTTCGAAAACGCCGCCGAACGCAAGGATGGCGATCCGCCGGAAGCGGCCGCAATCCTCGTAAAATCAGCTTTCGAGTCCGTGAAGCTCTTCGACCTCAGCTACCACGGGGGCAAGACAAATCCAAAACTGCAAGGACGTACCTTGAATTCCCGCTGTCCCTGCGGCATCGACCACCAGCTCACCCGCTACTGAGAAAAGGGAAGACAGATACGCGAGTGGCCCGACGTTCTGTCTTGAAATATCTGATACGTCCCTAATTCGCTAAACCTTGGCAGGCGTCTCTCCCAACAGCTGCTTGGCAACCTTCACCCAACCTCTCGGACCAACGCCATTGACGCGTTCGATTCTGCGACCGTCGATCCCAGCCCAAGACCCATTCGGTCGCTTCACCAAGTGCGGCCAGTCAACGTTTTCCAGCAACTCTTGGTCGTTCTCGCTATCGCCCAGTCCAAAAGAGACAAGCGTCTCGCTCGATTGAGCCTTCCACAATTCTGCGAACTTCCTAATGGCTGCGCCCTTGTCCGCGCTGCTGTCGATTACAGTGTGAAAGCGACCACCCGGCAAGCACTTGAGTCCTTCGTATTCAAAAGCTGAATCCAAACTTTCCCAAACGTCCTGCGGGAGCTTCGCGGATAAGGTCTCGCTGTACTCGCGCTCCTGAGCTCGACGGGCTGAACCGATATCCAGGCCAGTGATGCTGGCGACATCCTCCGTCATCATGCGACTAAAGCCGAGAAGGGACTCCCCAAATTTCGACTCGACGCGAGCCAAGCGCTGACGAATTTCCGCCGCCGGCTTGCCGAGCTCCACTCTCTGCCAGCCATTGACAATACGAACCGGCGTAATGGACTCGTCCCAGAAACCAGGCGGCGCAATGATAGCGCTGCCATTTTCCACGATGCACGGCATCTCGATACCGAGTTCCTCCTGGAGCACTCGCTGCTCCTGAAATGTCTTCGACGAACAAAAGACGACTAGGTAGCCGAGCTCGATCAGTCGCTGCACATACGGCCGAGCGAGCTCGCTGGAGTAGTCGTTGAAATCGATCAACGTGCCATCCAAATCAGTGAAAATTGCGGTTTTTCTAGTTTCCATTATCGGGGTCCGAGGGGGATACGAGCGATGAATCGTAAGAGTTATACGAGCGACAAGGATTCAGACTCACTGCTGAAGGCTGCTTCGCAGTGCTCCAAGAAGGTATCCAATTTTAAGTTACTAAGATTACTGTAAACGCGAACCGGAGCGATTCCCTCCGGCTTTTCCAGCCTCATGCGCAGGGCTCTATCTTCAGCGATTTCTCGCTTGAGAAGCTCTGGACACAGCGGCGAGTTGTAAATGACGGAAAGCGAGGCGTCGATCATGTCTTCCACATGCTCGTCGCCCTTCGACTCGTGCAGGTGGGGATTGCGGGACTCGATCTGGCAAATCGTCACCTTGTCACGATGAACAATTTCCTCGTTAGGCGGCAGGATGCCCCCCCAACTCTCGATGATGTTCACGTAGTGGTGAGTCTCCACCGCATAACCGGACGCGTACTCAAGATTGAGCGCAAGGTCTACCGTCAGAGCATGCTCTCCGGCGTTTCCGGTTTTGACGACCTCCGTCTCGTATCCACTGAAATGAGACAGCAATAGGTTCAAAGTCTTGTTGGAGTGCACGGAACTGCGGCCCCACTTAGCGAAGAAGAGCGAATTCTCCATGACCTTCGGCTTCGAGTTCCAAGAGATACGGACGAAGGTGCTCTTGGTATCGAACATCTCGAATCCCGCAGCGTACTCTTGCACGTACTCGTGCACCGCGCCTGGGAAATAGTTGTCGCTGTCGACGAATCCAATGTACTTGTTGTTGAGCCAACGCGCTAGCAAGGTTCCCATGATCATCCCTTCGGCCTTGCCGGAACGAACGAGTCCGTCCTCTCCCAGCAACTCGCCGTAGCCGGCCATCTCGATCGCCTTGGCGATAGCGGCATCCTTTTGATGCACTACCAGCACCTTCTTGTTGGTGAACTTGCAGAAATTAGTAATCGCTTCCTTTTCGATATGGAAGCGATCTACGGGTCCCCTTGGACTGTTTGAAACTACGATGATTTGGCATGGGTGAGGAATCCCTACCAAAACGCCCTCGATTAGCTTGAGGCGCTCGTTCTTGACCGGCACCACGATGGCCATGTCCTTTTGTCGCTCGTAGAGTGCCTCGGACGGGATGCTTCGGATTACATCGTTGTGGGAGGTGTCCGCTCGGCCTGAATTGCCTCCGCTGTCGAGTTCGTAAACTTTCTGGAGGCCGTAAATCTGTACCGCGCCGAGGCGCTCGCATTCTCTGGGTATTTCAATCTTCATAGTATCAGCTCTCAGTTCGTGCTCTTTTCTGAGCAAGTTATCAGGTTGGGGGCCTTAGAGCAGGGCTGATGCCAACTGTAGCTGAATAAACGTTTCTCGACTGCATCTATAAGAAACATTCACGAAACAGAATGCGAAACTGATCGTGGAGGTCCCTAGCAATCCAAGTACATTCGCACGTGAGGGATCCCGGCCTCCTGGTAGGTTTCGCCCTGTTTCACGAAACCGAGTCCTTCGTAGAACGCGACCGCTCGAGTCTGGGCAGACAAGACCAGCCGGCCCATCCCGGCTTCCTTTCCCATCGCAATGAGCTGGCCCATCAAAAGCGCTCCAATGCCCTGGCCGCGGAACGGCGCCAGAACCGCCACGCGACCGATATGCCCGTCTGGCAAAAGACGCCCTGTTCCCACCACCCGTTCTCCCACCTGGGCAAGCACGTGCCGCGAGCGCTCGTCCCACTCGTCCATTTCGATCTCTGCAGGAACGCCTTGCTCGTGCACGAATACTTCGAAACGTAGGGAGCGGATCTCTTCCCGCCGCTCGCTGAATGGAACTTCCGCGACTGTTGCCGAGCGACCCATGCTTAGCTTGCCAGAAAAGCGCCCGTCTGGATGAACGCCAGCGCGTTCGCCTGCACCCGCTGGTTTTTCATGATAAATGGATGCGTAGCAGGGAATACCCGAAACTCTCTCTGACCTTCGACCTGCGTGTGCGAAACCGCGACTTTCCCGTCGTTGGGCTTCGGCAGCAACTGCGAAAGGATCAGGTTGATACTGCGATTCCCCGCGATCACCCCTACTTCGAAGTCGACAGGCCCCAATCCCCTAGGCACCGAGTCCGCTCCCGTTCCCAGTTCGCCTCCCGCCGGACCGTTCACCCACCGAAAAGGAGCCCAATGCCGCAACCTGTCCACCACTTGGCTGCCCCGATTCGGCGGCGCCAGCATCACGCATCGCCCTAGATTCCGGATGCGGCGCGTCGCCTGCATCTGCCGCAGTAAAATGCCTCCCATCGAATGCGTCACGAAATGCACCTGGCTGAAACGATTGCTCAAAGCGTCAATCTCCGGCCGCGTCTGCTCCGCTAGTTCGGATAGGCAATAGCGAGTCGACGGATACCCAATGTTTCGCACCACGTATCCACTTTCCTCGAATACGGACCTCAGCGGCTCCATCGAATGCGAACGGCGACACAGGCCATGCAAAAGCGCCACGCACTGTTCGACCTTCGACGCGTTCCCGTTCTGCATGCCCAATCAGTAGTAATGGAAAGTAAAGGTGATGTCCTCCTCCCGCCCAAACAAGTCCTCCAACCCATCCGGCCAGGGGCCAAAAGGCGAGCCTCGCTCGATCGCTTGCCGGCACATGTGGACGCCAATCACCCGTGCCGTCGTCCCTTCCAAGATTTCGATATCCGTCACGTAGCCGTCGCTGCTGAGCATGAAACGAATCTTGACCGTGCTCTTCCTCTCGATCGCGGAACTTCGCTGTACGAGGTCGTCCCAATTCAGCTTCACCGTCTCGATCAAGCGCTCCATGTATTCGCCAAACTTGCTCGCCTTCGCGTCCACCGCCAATTGCCCCACCGAAGAGACGCCTAGCTTGGACTGGCGAGTAGGAGCCGAGGGCAAACGAGGCAACTGCGGGCGGGCCTTGGGCGATGGGATACCATCGCCGTCCTCCATGGCCTGGATCGGCATACTCGCAATACTGGAGGGCAAAGCCTGGCTCTCGTCACGCGTCTCCTCGTCCTCCCCCTCTGCCTCCTCGCCCTCGATCAGGTCGGTCACATTGGTCGGAGCCTCGTCCAACTTCGTGTAGTCGTAGTCGGCGATTCCCGACTCGTCTTCAGCCTCCTCCTGCGACCCGAAGAGCGGAACTTCCCTTCGCTGAGCGAGCGAACTCGGATCCATAACCTGCAAGAGCGGTTGATTCGGACTTGGCGGCTGAGAAGCCTGCTGCTGTTGCTCCTGGGCTTCCTCCTCCGAGGGATCCGCGGACGGAGGAGGCGTAAAAACCGGCTCGTCCAAGCTGCCGGTGAGCGTCTGATCCGTTTCAACCGTGTCGTCGCTCTCAACCGCAGGCCTGTCCTCCGGATCAAGCTCCTCCGGCCGCTCCTCGTTGGCGGCTTGCTGGTCGCGCGCGGCATAACGATTGGTGTCGTCGGGCTCGTTCTCCGCCACGTCTGGATTGGTCTCCGTGTAAGCCTGTTCCTCCTCTTCCTCCTCGGGCTCCGCAAGCTCGATGCTAAACTCGCGATAAGGATCCTCCGAAGGCGGCAAAGGCTGGGTCTCGAGCAACCCGAGCGAGACCATGTAGAAAAACCAAATGTGCGCCAGCAACGTACCGATGACGCCCACCACGACCTGCTCTCGCGAGTAGCCGTCCCGACGCTTTACCGCCCTTTTGAGCGGATGCTCAAAGGTCTTGGTATCGCGGTCTGGAGGCGGGGAAACGGACATCGGCTCGATGGGTCAAAGCAGCTTGTGACGCTCCAGAAGAGCCTTTGTTTCATCCAAAGGCAAACCCATGATGTTGGAATGGGAACCGACGAAGGAATCGATGATCAGCTCCGTGCCCTCCTGGATCCCGTAGGCTCCCGCTTTGTCGAGCGGATTCACGATCTCGAAATAGGCGTCGATGGTGGCGTCGTCGAGCGGCTTGAAGGTCACCTCGCTGCGCGCTCCATCCACTACCTCCACTCCCCTTTTCCGGCAGATCAGAGCGAAGCCTGTATACACGATGTGAGTACGCCCGCCTAAGGTTTTCAACATGCGACGAGCATCCTCCAAGTCCTCGGGCTTGGCCAAGACACGTCCGTCGATGTGCACTGTCGTGTCCGAGCCAAGCACGAAACGCTGCGGGTGCTTGTCGGCAATCCAAGCCGCTTTTAACTGAGCATTGTGGCGTACCATGCCTTCCGGATCGCCATGCCCTTCCTCGAACTCTTCCACATCCGCCGGCATCACGTCGAAATTCGCTCCAATCCGCTCCAACAGCTCTCGACGGCGCGGTGATTGCGACGCCAAAATAAACTTAGCCAAACTCATGGCCCCGCTTCTCGCAGGGAGCCTCCCCCCTCGCAACTCCAAAGACAGGGTCACCTCGCTCGGGCTTGCGGGTGCGCTTCACCGTGTTGCCTATGGCCTGGAGGGACGACTTCCACGTCGTCCGCGCTGCAGGAGCAAAACCGCTGCAGACGAGGTGAACTCGTCCCACCAGACAATAGCTTCCCCTAGCTTGGAATGCCAGAGGGTCAGGCGACACTTTAGCCCCTAGGCTTCCCCCTCCATTCAAACATTGCAAAGGACCCAACAGGTCCGCAAACTGCTCGTTTTTATCGGCTTATGAAGATTGGCATATATCCGGGCACCTTCGACCCCATCACCCACGGACACCTCGACGTTCTCCAACGCGCATGCCGTCTCTTCGACAAAGTCATCGTCGCCGTCGCCGAAAACGCCGGCAAAGGTCCCTTCTTTTCGACCGAAGAACGCCTCAAGCTCGTCGAGGAAAACATCGCCACGATCCCCAACGCCACCGTCATGACCTTCAGCGGACTGCTGGTCGACCTCGCGAAAAAGCAGCATGCCATCGCCCTCATCCGCGGGCTGCGAGCCGTATCCGACTTTGAATACGAATTCCAAATGGCCTTGATGAACCGGCACCTCGCTTCGGAAATCGAAACCATCTTGCTCATGACTAGAGAAGGCTACAACTACACCAGCTCCAGCCTCGTCAAGCAGGTCGCCCAATTTGGCGCGGACATTTCCCGCTTCGTCCCGGACAACGTAAACAACGCCCTGAGAGCTAAGCTCAAGAAGTAGCCACCCGCCCACCCAGCTTACATGTCCTCCTTCTCTTTCGCTACCTCAAGCAACATCCGGTTCGGCGAGGGCTGTGCCAAAACGATCCCCAGCCTACTGGACGAATCGCTTTCCCCCTTGTTCGTGCTCACCGGCAGCGACTCGAAACGCTACGCCCAGCTCATCGGCCTGCTCACCCAGAGCGGCTTCGAGGTCTTCATTCACCCCGTAAACGGCGAGCCAGATATCAATACAGTCACCCTCGCCAGCGAAGCGGCAAGAGAATCGGGCGCCCAGTGCGTCGTCGCAATCGGAGGAGGCAGCGTCATCGATACCGGCAAGGCGGTGGCCGCTCTCGTCACCAACTCGGGCAAGCTCATCGACTACCTCGAGGGAGTGGGCAAAGGGAAAGCCCTCGTTCACGACTCCTTGCCCTTCATGGCCGTGCCCACCACCGCCGGCACCGGAGCCGAAGTCACGAGCAACAGCGTCATCGGCGTTCCCAAGGCAGGGGTGAAAGTCAGCCTCCGCAGCGCCTCCATGCTTCCGACTTGGGCAGTCGTCGATCCAGAGCTGACTTACAAACTCCCTCCCGAAATAGCCGCCTACACTGGCATGGACGCCCTTATCCAGTGCCTCGAAGCTTACCTCTCGAAGTTCGCCAACCCGCTCACCGACGGCATCGCTCGCGAGGGACTACGACTAGCTGCTCGCTCCATTAGAGCTGCCTGTAGCAAGGAGTTGGATACAGATGCAAAAGCCGACCTTTGCGCTGCAAGCCTCTGCGGCGGCATCGCTCTCGCCAACGCCAAGCTTGGCTCCATCCACGCGTTCGCGGGTCCGCTCGGCGGCATGATTCCCGCCCCGCACGGCGCCATCTGCGCCAGCTTGCTGGTGTCCTGCTTCTCCGCAAACCTCAGAGCCTTCGACACCCGAGACCGCGACAACCCCAGCAGGGAAAAGATGAACGACGTTGCCACACTCCTCACCGGCAACCCTCAAGCCAAGGCCTCCTATGCCCTCGCTTGGTTCGAGTCCCTTTGCAACGACCTGCCGCTCAAGTCGCTCGGCGAACTCGGCCTCGAGCACTCACAAATCGAAGAGGCAGCCCGCAAGTCCGCCTCATCCAGCAGCATGAAGGGAAACCCCATCGAACTCACCAAGTTCGAACTGGTGGAAATTCTGGAAGCGGCCCTCTAAGCAGTTCCCAGAGAAATGAAGAGGGAGCGCTTGTCAGCGCGTCTACGCTGCTTGCCTGAACGGCGAAAAGGCCTTAAGCCAGCGTAAACGCTCCGTCCTCCACAACGTAGACCAACCACTCTTTTCCGCTGGCGGCATCGGGCAGTTCCGTTCCGGTAGCGATTAATTGGATACCCTCGTCAAGAGCATTCCAAAATCGTTCGCGACGCAATGGATCCAACTCGCCCAGGACATCGTCGATCAATAGCACTGGGCATACCCCGAATCGTTCTCGCCAATAGGCGATCGTCGCGAACGCCAGAGAAAGAGCGATACTTCTCTGCTGCCCATCCGAGGCGAAGTCCGCCGCAGATCGCCCGTTCAAACTCAGCTCGAAGTCATCGCGGTGCGGCCCTTTGCCGGTGCTTTGCATAATCTCGTCTCGCCGACGATTCCTCTCCAGCAGCGCCCAATAGGCGTCTTCGTTTTCCGGAGCAGCGTTGGGCCTGTAGGTCACTCCAATCGCCTCTGCCGATCCCGATAGCGACTCGTAAAATCGGCTCGCCATGCTTCCAAGCTCCCCGATCACCTCTTCGCGCTTGCGAATCACCTGCAAACAAGGTGCCACCATCTGGAGCTCGAAGGGTTTCATCAAGTTCGACGGAGCTCCCTTCTTTAGCAGCGCATTGCGTTCTTGGATACACTTCTGGTAGCGCTGCAATGCCACGTAATAGTCACGATCGATACCGCACAGGAACGTATCGATGAAACGCCTACGCCCGCCCGGGGATCCTCGCACGATACTCAAATCCTCGGACGACAAGGTTACCGCCGGAAACCGGCCCACAAAATCGGAGGCGCGCCGCACCGGCTCCCGATCCAGATAAACCTCCTTGCCTTTCTTTTTTATGCGCACCCGAGCTTCCACATCCTCGAAGGTCTCATGCTCGATTTCGTACAATATCTCGGCTTGCGGCGATTCGGGCCCGAGCAAGGTATCGTTCTCGCGAGCGCGAAAAGCCCGCAACGAGGTCACGTAACCGGTCGCTTCCAGCAAATTAGTTTTCCCCTGCCCGTTTCGCCCCAAGAAAAACACCCGATCCGCATCCACATTCAAACGGGCGAACTTGATGTTCCGATAATTGGATACAGCGATTGTCTTAAACCTCATAGCAAGGACGCTAGTAGCCCTTCGACTCGTCGCCGCCCAATGGAGCGGACTCGCGAGAGTTCGGATCCAGCAGGTCTGCCCGGTAAAGCTTGTGCACTTGATACCCTGCTCGATAGGGATCGCCCCGCTCCTTCACGCAACGCGTAATCGTCTCCAGCACTTCCGCATTGCCGTGCTGCGACCACTCCGGGTGCAACCATACCGGCCGCCCTTCGCTGAAGCTCGAGCCAATGGTCGATATCCATTTACCGATCGACTCTGCGTCCTCAACAATCAACTTGAATTCGGAAGCTAGCGGGAGGTTGTCCATCAACGGCAACTTCTGCCATTTCGGGCTGAGAGTGATCCAATCGAAGTCGCCGCGGATAGGAAAACCGCCGCAGGTCTCGATGTGGCGCCCAATGCCTCGCTCTTTGAGAGCTGTCGTCAAGTCGCTCAAATCGTGAATCGTAGGCTCCCCACCTGTGATCACCGCGAACTTCGCGCCGCTCTTCGATGCCTCGTCCGCAAGCTGGTCCGCAGTGAAACGCTCCACGTTTTTCGGAACATAATCGGGATGCCAAGTACCCGCCGAATCGCACCAAGGGCAATGCACCGGGCAGCCAAACAGACGAATGAAGAAAGCGGAACGCCCTAGATGAACGCCCTCTCCTTGCCACGAGTGAAAACGCTCGTGAACCGGCAAGGTCTTAGCTTTTCCTTCCATATCCAATCCGTAACTACGAGCGAACGGGCTCGTAGGAAGCGCTGTTTTTCGTGTCCTCCGTTACCTCGACCGAAGTCAAGAAGGCCCGCCCTTTGGTCATGTCCTTCACGATCGGGTCCATCACCTCGAACAAATGCCGGGCGATTCCTTCGCTGGAGCAAAGGTCAACGATGTAGGGCTGGTAGACTTGGCAGCCACTTTGCTCGTTGATGGCCAGAATGTCCTTCAAGAGCGGATCGTCGTGGTTGAACACGCAAGCGTGGTCCAAATTTTCGTCGATCCACGCCTTGATCGGCTTCAGCTTGCCGAAGTCCACTACAAACCCGCACTCGTCCAGCTCCTCGCATCCGAAGGTGAAGGTGAAGCTCCAGTTGTGACCGTGAATCTGAGCGCAATGCCCGTCGTGACGATGCTGCCGGTGGGCGAACGGGATGTCCGCATATGTCTTTTTGCAGGTGAACATAGAATTCAAGGGCTACCACCGCCCATCCCTCTCTACCTAGCAATCCAAATTAGAGTTTCCAGCCTGATTTCACCAGATCCGCTACCGATGGGGCCGATCCCTGGTAAACCGTCTTGTCTTCCACGCCCGCTAGATGAAACGCCTCGCGACGCTCCACACAGGTGCCGCAACGGCCGCAGTGCAGCTCTCCGCCCTTGTAGCACGACCACGTTTTCTCCAAGCCCGCTCCTAGGCGACTCCCCAAAGCAGCGATCTCCGCCTTGTTGGAACTCACGAACGGGCGATAAAGGCTCACCTTGCTCCAATCGCAGAGCTGAATCGCCTTGTCCAAAGCGGCGGCGAACTCCTCGCGGCAATCAGGATAGATCGCATGATCTCCCCCGTGGGCCGCGTAAGCCACTGCCTCGGCTTCCAAGGAAATCGCCCAGGCGGTGGCTGTCGCCAACAAAATCATGTTTCGATTCGGCACTACCGTAGACTTCATCTGCGCTTCCTCGTAGTGACCCTCGGGTACCGCTTCTCCGGAATTCGTCAGACTACTTTTCCCGAACAAATCCTGCAAGCCGCTCAGGTCCGCAACCTTGTGCAAAATCCCCAATTCCCGACAGAAGCTCGCGGCGACCTCCAGCTCTTTGGCATGCTTCTGCCCGTAGTTGATGCTCAGAGCCCCCTTCACCTCAATGCCCAGCTCTCGCATGCGGTACAGCATCACCGTCGAGTCCATTCCCCCCGAGTAGACGGCCACTGCCGAGCGTGGAGTCGAATTGTCACAAAAATCCATACCGCCCAATAACCGCTCCACAAAAGCCAAGTCAACCAACCAAAACGCGGCTTCCCTCCACTCCGGTAACACGCAGGTAACACTTCTCCCGTAGATTATCCGAGAGAACGATCCAACCCCTGACCCGAATGAAAACCGTCACAGCGCTACTCACCATCGCACTTGCCGCCCTTGGCTTCTTCGCTTTCAAGCTCTATCAAGAGCAAAACGCCCTGCACACCCGCCTCGCCGAACTCGAAGCTCAACTTCCAGAAAAACTGGCCCAACAAGGCAGCCCCGCCCCAAGCGAAGCCATCGCAGAGAGCCACACTCGCCCAAGGCCGCAGCCGGCCCATTTCCAAGCGGAAACCATCCCCGCGACTCCCGTAGAAGAGCGGGCCGAGGGACGCATCATTCGCGACTTTTCCAAGATAATGGACAATCCCCAGGTCAACGAAATGATGCAAGCCAGCCAGCGGGCCACCCTTGAGGTCATGTACAAAGACCTGCTTGACGCCTTTGAATTCACTCCCGAAGAGCGTATCCACTTTATGGATCTTCTGATGGCTCGCCAAATGTTTCGCGTAGAGACCAGCATGAAAATGATGGGCGGAGCCTCAGGCGCAGAGGAGATGAAGCTCCTTGGTCAAGAGATGAAGGAGTACGACGAGCTGGTTAAGTCGGAAATCGAAACCTTCCTCAACGACGACAAGGACGCCGGCGAATTCGCGTTCTACGAAAAAACGCTCGCCGAACGCATGTCCCTGTCCGGGTTCAAAAAATCGCTCCAGACTGCGGGACGTCCCATCGGCTCCGAAACCGAACGATCCCTCCTGCAAATCATGGCGGAGCAAAAAAGCGCCTTCGACTTCTCTAGCGATCTCGCCGAAGAACCCAACTACGACCTCAGCCCCGATCGATTCAGCCCCGAAAACATCGAAAACTTGGAATCCGACATGCAATCCCTGCACGCCCTCATCGCAGAAGAGGCCGAAAGCCTTCTCGACAACGAGCAATTGGCAGCGCTCATCCAAAGCTTGGAAGCAATGCGAGAGATGCAACTGTCCCAACTTCGCATGGCCGCCAACATGTTCTCCCAAAAATCGCAGCCGTAGCGCCCCGGATGCAAAGACCTACCGCAACTCTGTGAAAAAGCGGCCGAGGCGAGGCTGATAACGGTCCAGAATGTTGAAAGACACAATTACAGCAGTCGCTTCGCCCACAATCTGCTCGCGATCTGCGAAGCCAAAATAGCGCGAATCTTGGCTGAGGTCTCGATTGTCCCCCATCACGAAGTACTTGCCTTCCGGGACCTGCAGCCGGGCAAAACTACGCCGCTCCGTCACTACAGCCGGAATCGCCATCACCGCATGCTCCCGGTCTCCTAAGCTTTCCTTGGCAAAAACGGCGCGGGCCCTGAGATCCGCCTCCAATCCATCGAACACGCGTTCGGGCAAAACTTCGTAGCGAAGGCGCTGCCCGTTCACGAACAAGATATTGTTGCGCATTTCCAAGGTGTCCCCCGGAACCCCGACGACCCTTTTCACCAGACGCGTTCCGTCTTCCGGCGAAAAGAGCACCACGATGTCCCCCGCCTCCGGATCGCCCCAACGACTCAGCCGCTTCAAGGTCAAAGGCACCCGTAAATCGTAGGCCAGCTTGTTCACGTAAACCAAGTCGCCCTCCAAGATCGTAGGATTCATCGAACTGGTCGGGACCCAATTCCAATCTGCGAAGCTAGATTTCAATGGCACTATCCCTAAAAGAATTACCAAGATAGTAGAACGCCACTCTGACCACTGGCGACGAATAAAAAGAAAGCGCTTCATAACCAATCAATTCTGAGCTAAAGAAAATTGATCCCACGCTAGGCGCAGGATGTTTCCTCTCGCTACCCACTCGAATGGCTCCGGTTACAAAAAAGAGCCTGCTTACCAGTAGTCGAGAAGCCACTCCGCAGGACCGCCGGACCTTGGCTTATCCAACAACTCTCGCAACTCAGCCGCCCAGTTCCGCGTCTGTCTGATACGTTCCGCATTCTCGATACAGTCCGTAATCTCGGCCGCGAGGCGCTTTTTGGTCGCAGCTCCTTGGATAAATTCAGGATAAAGCGGCTTACCTAGGAGGATGTTCGCGATTCCAATGTAAGGAACTTTTACGAGCATTCTTCCCATCAAATACGTGAGAGGGTGCGTACGATACACGACCACACCAGGGATGTTGGCAAGGGCGCAATTGAGCGACATCGTCCCTGAACTCGTTAGTACTGCTCGAGCTCCAAGCTCGTCGGTATTCGGGCGCAATTCGATCCGTCGCTCCACGTCCGGAAATTTCCTGAGAATACTCTCCAGTAACTTCTTCAGGTCTTCCGAGGCATAGATGCAAACCGCCCTCAACTTGCTCTTGCTCTTCAAGCATTCGCTAAAGGCAGAGAAGAGAATCGGAGCGATTCTCCCAATCGCAGCCTTACGGCTTCCCGGAAGCAGCAGGATAGGCCCGCTCGGATCATAGCTTACCGGCAAGTCATAATCGCTGGATAGAAACGGATGCCCAACGAAGCGCGTGTCTAGCTTCGTCCCTTCAAAGACATCGACTTCAAACGGGAATATAACCGCCAGAGAATCGAGCATTTGGGCCATCTTGTACTTACGCTTCGCCTTCCAAACCCAAACCTGCGGGCTGATGTAATAGAGCAGCTTAACATCTCCCCCAGCCTTGTTTGCAATTCCCTTGCTCATAAGGGATTTGGCAATCCGAAGATTCATCCCGGGGTAGTCCACAAAGACCACCATCTTAGGACGGTATCGTTGTATCCAATTTATGGTTTCGTCAAAAATTTGCTTGTATTCGCCGTAGTGCTTCAGCACCTCGACTAAACCAATAACCGAGTATTCAATTAGATCGAATATCACTTGGGCGCCTGCGGCTTTGAGATGCCGCCCGCCAATGGCGCAGACCTTGAAATCCGGCCTTTGAGCCATGACGGATTTCATCATCCGAGCTGCGTGCTCATCTCCCGAGTGCTCGCCAGCGATGACGAGAATATCAACCCACCCTCCCTCGGCGGGAGGGAATGAAATATCTACTGATCCAGTTTTTGACATCGAGAAAAACGAGCTTCACATCGCCGCCCGCTCGCGGATCTGCTGGGTAATGGTGATCGCCAATTCCAAGGCCGTCTTGCCAAGCTCGCCACCTACTTTGGGCTGCTTGCGCTCGTTCACGCTTTCCACGAAGCTAGCCAGCTCCAGCTTGAGCGGTTCGCCCTTTTCGATGGGCACTTCCGAAGTCTTCATGGCGCCACCGTCGATGTTCACCACGTGCCCTGCTTGATTCATGAAATCCAGCGAGAGATAGCCGGTCGGCTGGAATACGCGAATCTCGCGCAGTTTCTTGCTACTAACGCGGCTTGTATTCAAATTTGCCACACAGCCGTTTTCGAACTCGATTCGAGCGTTGGCGATATCCTCGGTCGGCGAAAGGGCGCTCACCCCCACGCTTTGAACCAGTTTCACCGGCGATTTCACGAGCTGCAGCACTATGCCGATATCGTGAATCATCAGATCCAGAGTTACGCCGACTTCCGTGCCGCGGGGCTGGAACGGCGCCAAGCGATCTGCGGTGATAAACTTGGGAGCCGACACCGCCTCCTCCAGGAAGCTCATCACCGGATTGAAGTGCTCGATGTGACCCACCTGCACCAGCAGGTTCGCCGCCTTGGCTTTTTCCAAGATGTCAGCCGCCTCCTCCAAACTTTGGCAAATCGGCTTTTCGATCAGCAAGTGGCAACCGCAGTCCAGCAGCGGCAAGGCCACCTCATGGTGCTTATCGGTGGGCACCACGATGCTCACCGCATCGCAAACCGCTCCCAACTCCTCGACCGAGTTGAACACCGGGCAGCCAAACTTCTCCGAAATCTCCGCAGCCCGTTCCGGGTTGGTCTCGAAGATGCCCGCAAGCTCCACGTTTTCCAGCTCGTTGTAGATTCGCGCGTGGTGTTGGCCGAGGTAGCCGACGCCCGCTACGCCGCATTTAAGTTTTGGTTCGCTCATGGTGATAGGAGGTTGAGGAAAGAAAGATTAGTGAATGATGCCCTGAGATAGAGTGAGTTGGCGATCCGCAAGGGCCGCGTGCTCGGGGTTGTGGGTAACAAGTACAAGCGACGTTCCCAATTCGCGGCAAAGTTCGCGCAGCTGGTCCATCACGCGATTGCCGGTGGCTTCGTCGAGATTGCCGGTAGGCTCGTCCGCAAGGATGACCGCTGGATTCGTCAGCAGAGCTCGCGCGATAGCCACCCGTTGCCGCTCGCCACCCGAAAGCGTATTCGGCATTTGGTGACAACGGTCCCCTAGTCCCACTTTCGCCAACATGGCTTTCGCCTCTTCGATCTGAGACTTTCCCACGCGCCCATCGACGATGCGTCGCGCCATCAAAACGTTCTGCAGAGAATCGATTTCCGGCACGAGATAGTAGGATTGAAAGACGATTCCGAGGAACTTGCCGCGCTTTACGGCGAGGGCATTTCGCCCCAAGCTCTCGATCCGATCCGATCCCCATTGCACGTATCCAGAGTCTGGCGACTCGATTCCCGCCAAGACATTGAGCAAGGTTGTCTTGCCGCATCCGGACTCTCCTTGAATGCTGACGAATTCTCCTTTGGCCACAGAAAGCTCAACCGACGTCAAGACATGCAAGGTCGAATCGCCAGTAACGTAGGTCTTGGCCACTCCACTGGCAGTGATGGCGTACTCACTCACTGCGCAAGGCCTCCACCGGTTTGAGCAAGCCTGCCTTGATGGAAGGCACGAGTCCTGCCAAGGTTGCGATGGTGATCGTCAGAACAGCGATGACAATCAAGTCACTCGACTTGTAATGCACCGGCAGTTCGGAGAAAAAGTAGAATTGCATGGTTTGCTCCCTGCCGCCGATCACGCTGAATATGGCGTCTATGATCGTCTCCCGCACGGCCAGCAACGCAAAGCTCAGGGCAAAGCCGATCCCTGTACCCACCACGCCTACCGAAAAGCCCTGCAAGCAAAAGCACGCGATGATCTGGCGGCTGGTCGCTCCCATCGAGCTGAACAGACCGATCTCGCGGGTCTTCTTCACCACCGAAGTGAAGAGCGACGTCGCTATCGAGAACGATGCCACCAGCACGATGATCAGCAGGATGAAGAACATCATGCGTTTCTCGAATTCAATGATCGCGAGATAGTCGGCGTTGCTCTCCAACCAAGTCGAAACGCGAAACGGAGGGGCAAACAAACCCTGCAGCTCGCGGGCCGCCGCTTCCGGATCCACTCCGTCCTTGAGCTTTACTTTGAGGGCGTGCACGCCTTCGCCAAGGCCGTACAGGTCCTGCATGCTACGCAGCGTGGTGATGATGGTATTTTCGTCCACCTTGGTGAATCCCGTCTCAAACACGGCCGCCACTCGCATCAATCGCGGCAGCAGCACTTCGTTTTGATTGAGCCGTTGGATCATGAGCGGCGTGTAGAGTTCGACTTCGTCCCCCACTCGCAGGCGGAGCGTGTTGGCGATTCCCGAGCTGATCAGCAAGGAATCGTCGTCCAACTCTTCCAGGTCGCCGTAGCGGATATAATCGTCGAGCGGCACGATCTTTCGCTCCGCGTCCAAATCGATTCCCTGCACCTGCGGCACGATGGGACGGTTGCCCGTTTGCAGCATGACCATGCCGAAGGCAGAGGGCGCAGCCGCTTCGACCAGAGGGGACTCTTCCAGCAAATCAATCTTGTCTTCGTAGCCTTCGAAGATGCGGCCATTCATGACCTTCAGGTCGCCGGTGGTGTCCGCTACGACCTCGCGAATGGCATGCCCGAAGCCGTTGAAAACGCTCAGCACCACCACCAAAGCCATGGTCCCAAGCACCACGCCAGTGACCGACATGATCGTGAAAAACGGCAAACGTTTCCCTTTGGGAAAGGTGTGTCGAATCGCGATATAGAGGTACCAAGGCATTGGCCTGCAAGAATCAGTAAGAGGCGCCGTGAGGCAAGCTAGTTATGGAAGCGTATGAAAAAGGAAAGGACGTCCTCGAAGAAGACGTCCCACCTGTAAAATAGTTCCGTATCCGGCTTGTCCTTACGAACGCAGCTGAGGATAGAGAATCACGTCGCGAATGTTTTCCGCCTCGGTGAGCAGAATGACAATGCGGTCGATGCCCATTCCGAGACCACCAGCCGGGGGCATGCCGTACTCGAGGGTCTCGAGAAAATCCTCGTCCATGTCCTGCGTCTCTTCGCCAGCCTGCTTCTCGAACATCTCGCGCTGCACGTCCGGGTCGTTCTGCTCGGAGTAAGCCGGAGCGATCTCCATGCCGCCGATGCAGAGCTCGAAGACGTCAATCGTGGAATCGTCGTCCTTGGTGATCTTGGCCAACGGGCAAAGCTCCTTAGGCAGATGCGTCACGAAAGTTGGCTGGATCAGGTAAGGCTCGATGAGCTTGCCGAACACTTCGTTGGAAACTTCGTAGTCCTCCCAGTCAGGCTGGCAGTCGAGGCCGAGTTCCTTGGTCTTGGCCAGCTTCTCTTCCTTGCTCCTGGAAAACCAGTCCGGATCGCCCACCTTTTCGCAGACGAGATCCTTGTACTTGGCTTCGCGCCATTCGCCCATGAAGTCGATCACTTCGCCATCTGGCATCTTGATTTCCTTGCCGCCAAGCACGTCGGTCACGAGGTGGCGGATCAAGCCTTGGATGAGCTCCATCATGCCGCGGTAGTCGGAGTAGGCCTGGTAGACTTCCAGCATAGTGAACTCCGGATTGTGGCGGCGGGAAATGCCTTCGTTGCGGAAGTTACGGCCGATTTCGAAAACGCGGTCGAAACCGCCCACCAGCAAGCGCTTCAGGTAGAGCTCCAGCGAGATACGCATGAAGAAGTCGCGATCCAGCGTGTTGTGATGCGTCACGAAGGGCTTGGCCGCCGCGCCGCCGGCAATGTTCTGAAAGACAGGCGTCTCAACTTCTAGAAAGGAACGATCCTCCAGATAGCGGCGGATTCCGCTCACGATACGGCTTCGGTTGAAGAAGCGCTCGCGGGATTCCTTGTTCATGATGAGGTCAAGGTGACGCTGGCGATACTTCTGCTCCGTGTCGGTGAGTCCGTGAAACTTCTCGGGCAAGGGACGCAGCGACTTGGAAACGAGCGCGTACTTGGTGGCGCGGATGCTAATCTCGCCGGTCTTGGTCTGGAAGAGCTGGCCCTCAACTCCGATGATGTCACCGAGGTCGAGCTTCTTGAAATCAGCATATTCCTCGGCGCCGATTCCATCCAGACGCACGTAGAGCTGGATGATGCCTGCCTGGTCCTGAATCTTCACAAACTGAGCTTTACCCATCTTGCGGATAACGATGAGCCGTCCCGCAACGCTTACGGTCGGCTGCTCTTCCGGTTCCGCTCCATCAACGAACGCAGCGATCGCTTCAGAGGAGAAGTGAGTCGGCTGGAAGTCGGTACGGAAAGGGTCCACGCCTTTTTCACGCAGGTCCGCAAGCTTTTGGCGGCGCACTGCCAATTGGTCGTGAGAGATGTCAGACAGGTTTGAACTCATAATCGTAAAGGAGAGGATTAGGCGACTCGTCGCCAAAAGATCAAAGCCTTTCTCCAAACCGCCTAAATAAGCGGGGCTATTCGGCTTTCTCCTACATTTGAGGGTTGAGTTTTCCTCAGTCCGCCTAATCTCCTCCTTCCTTATGACTACGCGTAAGCCAGACTGGCTCAGAGCCAAACTGCCTAGCGGCAAGCAATACAGCGCTGTCCGCAAACTCGTTGACGACAAGGGGCTACACACCGTTTGCCAAAGCGCCCAATGCCCGAACATGGGAGAATGCTGGTCCCGCGGAACCGCCACCGTGATGATCCTCGGCAACGTCTGCACGCGTTCCTGCAATTTCTGCGCGATCCAAACCGGTCGCCCCACCGAGTACGACATCGGAGAACCTGCCCGCGTCGCGGAAGCGGTTCACACCATGAACCTGAAGCATTGCGTGATCACGTCCGTGACCCGCGACGAGCTCAAGGACGGCGGCGCCAGCGTCTGGGCCGCTACCATCCGTGCCATCCGCCATCGTTGCCCCAGCACCGCAATCGAGGTGCTCACGCCCGACTTCCGCGGCAAAACCGAACAGCTCGACATCGTTCTCGACGCGGAGCCCGACATTTTCAACCACAACGTCGAGACCGTGGAGCGCCTGCAGAAGCCCGTACGCGTACAAGCTCGCTACGAACGCTCCCTAAAGATTCTCGAACACGCAGCCAAGCGCGGCTTCGTCGCCAAGTCCGGCCTGATGCTCGGCCTCGGCGAAACCAAGGAGGAAGTCCAGCAGAGCATGCGCGACCTGCGCGAGATCGACGTGAAGATCCTCACCCTCGGCCAGTACCTCCAGCCGACCAGCAAACACCTGCCAGTCGAACGCTGGGTCACGCCAGAAGAGTTCGCGGAGTACAAGGTCTACGGCGAATCCATCGGTTTCACCAAGGTCGAGTCCGGTCCGCTAGTCCGCTCCTCCTACCACGCGGACGAGCAATCCGCCCATTTCACCGGAGTGGATAAACTCCGGGCCGAAGCGAGCTGAGGCTTTTCGCCAAGAGCGTTTCCCGCACCCCACTTTACCATGATCGATAAGATTCTGACTAAACTCGACGCCCTCGGCCTATCTTTGCCCGCCGCTGGCGAAGTCAAAGGCAACTACCTCCCCTACGCTATCAGCGGAAAACTGCTCTCGCTATCGGGCAGCCTTCCCGTAAAGGACGGGGCCATCATCACCGGGCGCATCGGCGGAGACCTCACGGTCGAGGAAGGCTACGAAGCCGCTCGCTGGTGCTTCCTCAACGCTCTCGCCCACGCCCGCGTAGCGACCAATGACTTCGCTACCCTCGGCCGCATCCTCCATATAGACGGTTTCGTGAACGGGGTAGATGGTTTTGCAGACGCGCCCAAGGTCATCAATGGAGCGTCCGACCTGAGCGTCGAACTCTTCGGAGACGCCGGCCGCCACACTCGCGTGGCTCTTTCCTCCAACGGCCTCCCCCTCAATTCCGCCGTGGAAACCAGAGTCCTGGTCGAGCTCAGCTAGGCCGTAGCGCCCCTGCACCCCTTAGCCCCCAGAGTTTGAATACGTTCGAACGAAGCGCCTGCTACACTCCCCTTGTTTATGGGGCAAACGTCCCCAAGCCTATCGAAAGTTAATTGCACAAATCCCCGAAAAGCGGATCTTTTCCGCCAGATTGTTGACAAAGAGTTACAATTCCTACAATTGAAGGAATTTAGAGAGCGCTAAAGACTTGCAGAAACCCCAAGGCATCGCCTTTTTCTTCAGCTTTCGTACGACCCAAATCCCCAAAGTAACCCAAAATTCGTTTGATTCTAGAAACTCACACCCCTGGAACAACAGTTCGGATTCCGCAGGAAACCGGCCTCGATGGCGAATGCTCCCCTAAAGCCCTCTAGAATCAACCGTGAAGCCGCCCCGCTCCCACCCCCCTCCTTTCCCCAGTCCCATTGGTGCCCTGTGCCTCGGCAAGACGCTCCGCTCGGACTCAACCCACAATCTGAAGTTTTAAGACTAAGACTAATAGCTATAGAAAATCCTTACGACTAAACGTAGACCGTACTATGACTAAGAACAAAGTAGTAATGTTAATCGCCGCAGGCATAGCGCTTGCCGGCCCAGCAGCGCTCAGCGCAGCCCCGCAACTCGCAGAAACGCGCTCGACCTTGAAAGAATGGGTCGAACTGAAAAAGATCATTTCTGAAGAGAAGAACAAGTGGGTCGTTGAGAAGCAGTCTCTCAACGAGTCCATCAACCTGCTCAAGGACGAGATCACCAAGATCGAAGAAGCCATCATCGAGTACGAAGCGGACGCAAGCGATGCGGACAAGGTTCGAGAAGACCTCACCCGCCAGGAGAACGAGCTGAAGGAAGCCTCCGCGATCGTGAAGAACACGATCGTAGACTTGGAAGCCGAAATGCTCGAACTCATCAAGTACTTGCCCGCCACTCTGCAGGAAAAGGTTGCGATCCCAACCCGCCGCATCCCTAAGACCAAGCGCGAAATGGATGCCGCCCGCCTCACGGACCGCATCCTGAACGTTATCGCGATCCTGACGGAAATCGAGAAGTTCAACAGCCAGCTGACGGTCGTGAACGAAATCCGCGACATCAAGGGCGAGCGCGTTCGAGTCGACACCCTTTACATCGGATTGGCCGTAGCCTACTACGTAGACGGAACCCGCAGCGAAGCCGGCTACATGACTCCAGCAAAGGGCGAATGGAAACGCTTCGAGGACAATTCCCTTGCAGACGACATCGCCGACGCGGTCGCGATGCAGAAGCGCGAAGCGACAGTACGCTTCGTCGACCTCCCCATCACCATTACGGAAGTCGAATAAGCCCGTACTCGAACCCACTTCAAAAGGATCAATTTTAGATGAAGACTTTGAAATTCACATCAATCGCAGTCGCTGCCCTCATCGCAGCCGGTACCGCGAACGCACAAAAAACATTCGCCCAAGTAACAGCAGAGGCAAAGGCGGACCTCATAGCCGCAGAAGCCGAGCTCTCCTCCCTCCGCGAATCCATCGCCAACGAGAAAATCCCACTCTCCAACGAGCTCACTCGACTCGAGAGCGAAGTACTCGAAGCGCGTAAGGAGCGCGACGAAAAGAAGTCCGTACGCGACAATCGCGACCTCAGCCTCGACCAGCTGCGCGAGAAGGTTAAGGCCTACAGCGACCAAAACGTCTACCTCCGCAACACGATGGGAGCCTACGTAAAGCAGTTCTCCACCCGCATCCACGCGGCCGAGCTGCAAGACTACAAGGAAATCGCGGACGAAGCAGAGCAGCTCAACGAAAACGAGAATGCTACCGACTCCGAAAAGTTCGCCGCACAGCTTCAGGTCGTCAAAGCCTCCATGGAACGCGTTCGCAACATCATGGGTGGTACCACCATCAAGGGCGACGCACTCGGCAAGAACGGCGTACAAGTTAGCGGTACTTTCGTTCTCGCAGGTCCCTTCGCCTACTTCGGCGACGGCGGCGAAAACATCGGCTTCGCAGAAGGCGACCACACTAACGTTGGCTACCCACTCGTAGTAAGCCGCGGCGTTCCACCAGAAGTGGTTGCCACCATCGCCAACCTCACGCAGTCAGGTTCCGGAATGATTCCAGTCGACCCAACTGAAGGTGACGCCCTCAAGCTCGCCTTGGTGGACGAAACGCTCTTCGAGCACATCGAAAAGGGCGGTATCGTGATGATCCCTCTCCTCGGCATGTTCTTCGTAGCGCTCCTCCTCTCCGTCCTGAAGCTCTTCGAGATCAAGTCCGTTAAGAGCCCGAAGGCTGGCACCCTCCAGCGCATTCTCGACAGCCTCAACGCTGGCAACAAGCAGCAAGCTCTCGAAGCAGCAAACTCCGTGGACGGTCCCTTCGGCGACATGCTCGTCGCTGGCGTAGAGCACGCCGATCAGGACAAGGAGCTCCTCGAGGAAGTCCTCTACGAGCGACTCCTTGCAGCTCAGCCAAAGCTCGAACGCTTCATCGCTTTCATCGCCCTGACCGCTGCCGCTTCCCCGCTTCTCGGACTGCTCGGTACGGTTACCGGTATGATCCAGACCTTCAAGGCAATCACGGTCTTTGGTACTGGTGACCCAGCAACACTCTCCACCGGTATCTCCGTCGCTCTTATCACAACTGAGTACGGTCTCATCGTAGCGATCCCATGTCTCCTCTGCCAGGCGCTTCTCACTCGCCTTGCCAAGGGTAAGCTTGGCGAAATGGAGCAAGCTTCCGTGGCCTTCGTCAACGGCCTCAACGGCAAGAAGTAGAAGATCAATCTGTCCTAAGTTCTAATTGGCGGCGCGGAGCAGCGCTCCAGCCGCCTAGACCACTAGGGATCAAATAGAAGGAATTAAACGACCATGATGAAAAATAAGAGAGCCCGCTCCGCGGGTGAAGCAGCAGAGGATATCAATATCTCTCCGCTGATCGATATGGTGTTCATTCTTCTGATCTTCTTCATTGTAACTACTGTATTCGTCAAGGAGCCCGGCGTAGAAATCGAAAAGCCTTCCGCCATCAACTCCCTCGACCTGCCCAAGAACGTCATTCTGATCGCCGTAACCGACCAGAATAACATCTTCTACGGAGGAAGGGACTACGGACTCGGAGGCATTCGCTCCCAAGTTCGCAGAGTCCTCGCAGGCAACGAAGACTATCCAGTAATTATCCAAGCGGATCAGAACGCAAGCGCCGGGACGGTTGTTCGTCTCGTAGACGAGTGCAAGCTGGCCAAGGCCCGCAGCATCTACGTTTCAACACTGAAATAGCACGGAAGAGACATGAGAAACCGCAAAAACTTAAACTCGGACGAAGAATCAACTGACATCAACATCTCCCCGTTGATCGACATGGTCTTCATTCTCCTGATCTTCTTCATCGTTACGACGGTGTTCGTTGAAGAGTCTGGCCTGTCAGCCAATACGCCAGACCCGACCAGCAACCCGAATCAAGACGACGACAAGGAACTGGTGTCCTTTCTCGTCCGAGCCAACGGCGAGGTAATCTACAAAGACCAGGACGTGGGAATCGGAGCCGTGCGCGGCATCGTTGCCCCCGCTATGCGCCAGGACGAGCACCCGATCACGGTAAACGTGGAACCCAATGCCCGCATGAGTCTCGTCGTCGCAGTAATCGACGAAGCCGAGTCCGGTGGGGCCCCGCAGGTTACCATGAAAGCCGTATCCGAATAAGACTAACCACTAATATTTAAAGAAAAGCAGTTAAAATGATTTGCAGCAAAACAATCAAATTAGCCACAACAGGCATTCTCTGCCTGGCCGGCGCCGCGTCGCTGTCAGCGCAATTTAAGACAGACCAGGAATTCTGGAACCAAGCACACATCCGCAAGACCTTCGAAAAATCCTACGAGATAAGGTCAAAAGTGGAGCCAGACCTCACCGAAGAGGAACAGGTCCTCCTCAAGGGCGTTATCACCATGGTGACCGGAGATCCAGCCACTGGAATCCAGCCGGACAAGGACAAGGCTCTGCGAGCCATCCTAGACGCCCTCGCCGCCAATCCAGACGCGACCGCAGCGTTCGACTTCATCGCCGCCAACTTCTACGCCGAAAAGGGCGACTTGAAGAACGCGATCAAGTACTACGACAGCGCTACCAAAAAGTTCTCCAGCTTCCTCCGTGCCGTTCGCAACGGCGCTATCATGAAGGTAAAGGAGGGCAAGTACGAAGCGGCCCTCAAGGACTTCACGAAGGCGATCGAGCTGGGAGCCAAGGACACCACCACCATGGGTCTACTCGGACTCTGCTACGTAAACACTGGCAAGTACTTCTCTGCGGAAACCGCTTACCGCGAAGCCATCGTTCTCGACCCTACCGTCAAGGACTGGCAAGTCGGACTCGCAAAGTCCCTTCTGCAGCAGCGCAAGTACGAAGAAGGCATTGCGGTACTCGAGCAGATCCTCGTTGACGATCCCGAAAACGACATCCTCTGGTCCAGCGCGGCAAATGCCTACCTCGGCCTCGAAGATGCGGAAACAGCGGTCGCCATCCAGGAAATCGTCGACCGCCTCGGCAAGTCGACTCCTGAGTCGCTCGTTTTCATGGGTAACATCTACATGTCCCGTAGCTTGAACGACCTCGCTCTCGAATACTTCCAACGCGCCATCAAGATGGATCCGAAACAGGATCCTGAGGTTTACGTGGCCGTTGCCGAGACCATGACCGCACGCGGTACCTACGATCAGGCAACCAAGATCATCAGCGACATCGAGAAAAGCTTCACCAACAACTTGTCGGACAAGGACCAACTTACCCTGCTGCGCCTCGAGGCCCAAATCGGTCTCGCTACAGGCGGCGGCGAAAAGGTTATCCCGATTCTCGAAAAGCTCATCGAGCGCGACCCGATGGACGGCCAAGCTCTCCTGCTCCTCGCAGAGTTCAACGCGAACAAGGGAACCACCGACGGCTACTCCCGCGCTGACCTCTACTTCGATCGGGCGACCAAGGTTCGCGCCTGGGAAGTACGTGCCCTCATCTCTTGGGCACGTTCCTACGTTTCTCGCGAACGCTTCGGCAAGGCGATCCCGCTGCTCGAGCGCGTGCAGGTCATCGACCCGCAGGACCATATCGGTCGCTACCTCGACCAGGTTCGCAAGGTCTACATCGCATCCCAAGGCCTCTAGCCTCGGTTTAAATCAATTTGTTCTTAGTCAAACTTTCAGCGGAGGCTTCGGCCTCCGCTTTTTTTGTGGCAACTCGCCCCCACCGGGCCGAGTTCACCCTCTTCACTTTTGGAGAACCAAAGGAATCAGCGTCTCTTCCTGCGCCCGTATCCAGATTTAGCTGACGGCGCAGCCGCCCCACCTGACTTTAAAGAGTCAATTTGATCTCTCAACAATGCGGCCTTCTCGAACTCAAGCCGCGCCGCCGCTTCGTCCATTTCGACGGTTAATTCGTCGATTACCGCTTGCACGTCGTCGTCCTCGCCAACCATCGGGGCTGCCTCATCAGCCTCCTCCTGCAGCTCTCGCAAGCTCTGCTGGTCGCCGCGATTGACGCTCTTCGGCACGATCCCATGAGCCTCATTGTATTCGATTTGCTTGGAGCGGCGGTACTCGGTGGTTTCCATCGTTCTTCGAATCGAATCCGTGATTACATCCGCATAGAAGATGACTCGACCTTTCTCGTGGCGAGCCGCCCTCCCAGCTGTCTGCACCAAACTCGTTTCGCTGCGCAAGAATCCTTCCTTATCCGCATCCAAAATCGCAACCAAGGCAACCTCCGGCAAGTCGAGCCCCTCCCGTAAAAGGTTGATTCCAACCAATACATCGAATCGCCCGGCTCTCAATCGCCTCAATATCTCGACGCGTTCCAAGGCATCAATATCCGAGTGCAAATACTCGACGCTGACATCCTTTTCGCGCAAATACGCGGTAATATCCTCGCTCAAGCGCTTGGTCAGCGTGGTGACCAAGACACGCTCGCCCGCCTCGATAGCCTTGCGAATCTCCGCAACCAAGTCTTCAACCTGGCCTTTCGTCGGTCGAATGGTGATCACAGGATCGAGCAGGCCCGTTGGACGGATAACCTGCTCCGCTATCACTTCGCTTTTTTCCCGTTCAAACTTCGCCGGTGTAGCCGTCACGTAAATCGTTTGCCCCGTCACTTCCATGAATTCCTGAAAATTCATAGGCCGATTTTCCAGGGCGGAGGGCAGGCGAAAACCATGCTCCACCAGGGTCGTCTTGCGCGATCGGTCCCCCGCGTACATCGCTCCCACCTGGGGAATAGTCACATGGCTCTCATCAACAAAGGTGAGGAAGTCCTTCTGGAAAAAGTCGATCAAGCAAAAGGGTCGCTCGCCGGGAGTACGTCCCGAGAGGTGCATCGAATAATTTTCGATGCCGTTGCAGAAGCCTACCTCTTGCATCATTTCCAAGTCGTAGTTGGTACGCATGGAAATCCTCTGCGCCTCCAGCAGTTGCCCTTTCGCCTCAAACTCCGCAACTCGCTCCTTCAGCTCAGCCTTGATGACACCAACTGCCCGCTCCATCTTCTCCTTGGTGGTCACGAACTGGTTGGCTGGATAAAGGTCGAAACGCTCCAAATCTTGAATGACGTTCCCAGTCAGCGGATCAAACTCAGAAATTCTCTCGATCTCGTCGCCCCAAAACTCGACGCGCAAGCCCTTTTCCAAGTAGGCAGGCATGACGTCCACCACATCGCCCCGAACGCGAAACCGGCCTCGCTCCAAATTGACGTCGTTTCGCTCATACAGGATTTCGATTAAGCCATTGAGCAACTTGTCGCGTCCGTATTCTTCGCCTATCCTGAGCGGGATCATCAGCTCCTGGAAATCGTCAGGCGAACCCAATCCATAGATGCAAGACACGCTCGCAATCACGATCACGTCACGGCGACTGATAAGGCTGCTCGTAGTTGAAATACGGAGACGGTCGATCTCATCATTGATAGACGAATCCTTTTCGATGTACGTATCCGACGACGGGACGTAGGCTTCCGGTTGGTAGTAGTCGTAATAGCTTACGAAGTACTCCACCGCGTTCTCAGGGAAGAAGCGCTTGAACTCGGAATAGAGCTGAGCCGCCAAAGTCTTGTTGTGCGAAATGATCAGCGCCGGTCGATCCAGATCGGCGATAATGTTCGCCATGGAAAACGTCTTTCCCGAACCGGTTACGCCGAGCAAGGTCTGGAACTTGTTCCCCGCTCGAATAGAGCCCAGAAGCGAAGCGATCGCCTCGGGCTGATCGCCCATCGGCTTGTAGTCTGAATTGAGCTTGAACAATCCCATCCTAGCTAACAACGAAGCCTCCAGCCTTCAGGCTGCGTTTGGATCCGCGTTGTACTGCTCTTCGTCAAGCTGCCCTTCGCTCTTCGCCACGATACAGGTCACCGCGGCATCCCCCGTCACGTTGACCGCAGTTCGCAACATATCCAGCACGCGGTCAATTCCGACGATCAAGCTGACCTTTTCCACTGGCAAGCCCACCTGGTTTAGCACCATAGCAAGCATCACCAGACCAACGCCAGGCACGCCAGCAGTCCCGATTGAGGCCAAGGTTGCCGTGACCACGACCATCAGGATCTGGCTCAAGCTGAGATCCATCCCCGAGAGCTGAGCGATAAAGACTGTGGCGACCCCTTGCATGATGGCCGTTCCGTCCATATTGATGGTTGCCCCCAGCGGAATAGTAAAAGAGGCAGTCGAGTTCTTAACGCCCAGCTTCTTTTCCGCAGTCTCCAAAGTCACCGGCAAGGTAGCATTGCTGCTCGCCGTACTGAAGGCGAAGATCTGCACCTTGTAGAAATTTTTCAGGAACTGGACCGGGCTGAGACCACTGAACACCTTCAACAAAGTCGGATAGACAACCACGGCATGAATGACCAAAGCGAGAATCACCAACAAGAAATACTTACCCAGTTCGATAATCGCATCCACTCCTTGCTCCGCGAAGACGATGGTTATTTTTGCAAAAACGCCAAATGGAGCGATCAGCATCAATACCAAAACCAAGTTCAGAACGATCTCGTTGAGGTCCGAAAAAAGGCTCAGGACACGTTGTCCTGCTTTTCCCGATACGACCATGGCCAGTCCGAAAAGGATCGAAAAAACGATGATCTGCAGCATGTTTCCCTCTGCCATAGCGCTGACCGGATTGGTCGGAAACATGTTGGTGATCACCTCCCAGATTGTCGGGGCCTCCGTAGCGACGTAGTCTTCTACGCCAGTGGGATTGACGCCAACACCCGGCTTGAAGATGAAGGCCAACGCCATCGCGATAGATATAGCGATGCAAGTCGTCAGCAAATAGAGCGACACCGTTTTAAGACCGATCTTTCCCAGCTTCCGAACATCGTCCATCGCCGCCGTACCACACACCAGCGACACAAATACCAGAGGCACAACTAAGAGCTTGAGGGAGCGAATGAAGATGTCACCCACGACTCCCAAGGCGCCGTCGAGGATATGGTCGTTGACGAAGGCGTTTTCCTGCAAGCCCAGCACGTTTAGCACGATGCCCAGAAACAAGCCTAGCACCATGGCGATCAGGATGTTGCGAGTCAGTTTGGTATTCGAGATCTTCATAGGCGTTGTATTGGGACGAGGCAGGGTCATCGAACACTGAAGCGGCTACCTCCTTCCGCTTCAAAGCAAATATCTCTTTACAGCAAATCCAGCGCCTAGACGCCGAGCACTTTCAACATTCCACTCCATACAGTACTCCAAAAGCGTGAGGCCTTGGTTGCGTCCTCCTCCGAAATCTCTTGGCACAGAAAAACGCCCTTCCCTCGAAAGACATCGTCGAAGAGCGGGTTGAATCCGCGAAAGTAGCCCCAAAACGTTTCCGCCCTTACCACTCCGTATCCAAGATCTGGAGTAAAACCGATAGTAGCGATTTGATTGGAGCGACGCCCCTTGTTCTCGTCTGTATCCATTACCTCCAAGCGCACGCCTCGAATGCCAGAAACCACAAGGGAACACTCGCCCTGAAAGACGAAATAGCGGAATTGGAAGGTGAGCCAAGCCTGCGGATGAAACAAACGCCAACGACGTTGGATCTGTACCGGCTCGCCGTTTCTCGATACGATTCCTGCGATGCTGCTGGGGCGCGCTACCAGTTGACCACCCGCCGGCACGTTTACGATCGCAACTTCCAATTCCGCCTTCCTCTGAGGCGAAACAGTGACTTGCCCCGTCCCTCCTTTCGGCGCCGCGAGCTCGATCATCTCGATCAGGCCCGCCGCAAGGCAAGTCGCCGGAATGCTCCAGTCCAGAACAAATCGTGTCTTGCGCTTGAGGCTTTCGTCCGAGGCTTGAAGGTAGGATTCCTTCACCCATAGCCGATCCCCCTCATCTAAAGTAACGCGGGCTGACACTCCCGCTTCGCCCAAGCTCGAAACCGGTAGCGCCTCCTCCACAAGCCGGATCGGCCCCGAGAGCGAAAGCATCGGAGCCCATACGTAAAACGCGAACAGCTTCCAAGCAATCGGTGCCAATATGGCGATGGCCAAAGCGGCTAGCAAATAAGGCTTCAAGCGCTTCCAAGCCTCCTCCATGTGCTCGAGAAAACCGGAGGCCTGCCCCTCCAGCTCGCCGATCCTCCCTTCAAGCGACTTCGCTTCTTCGCTGAAAGAGATGCGCTTCACTCTTAAATCTGACTGTTCGTTGACGAGCGCCTTGCGGGCTTCTGCCAGCGAGGCGCGTTCCGCCTTCGCCTCCTGCAGGCGGCGTTCGCTCTGGGCACGCTCTTCCGAGCTCATTGTAATGAACCTTTCGATACGATTCAAAATCCCATCGAAGTACTCGATCACTTGGTTTGCGGCTTCGATGCGTTTCCGCGTCTGCTCGATTTCCTCACCCAATTCAATCAAGCGTGTGTGCGCCGTCTCGAGTTCCGCGTAGACGACCGTCGCTCGCTCTTGCAGGTCCGCAAGTTCGGATACGCGACTCCCTTCCGAGCTACGGCTTTTTTGGACAAATATCCAAAATGCCAATACTGCTACCGCCAATGCCGCAATGACCGCCAAGACGATCCCCTTGCTCAGGATCCACTTGGCTAGTTTCAGCAAAACCAGCGGCATACCCTTTCCCTATTCGCCTCTCTCCACGCGTGGAGCAACGAAATCGACGAGCGCCTGCAGGGATTCCTCCACGGATTGAGCTTCCGTGTCGATCACCAGATCCGTCACCTTCGGCTCCTCGAATCCGGAATCCTTGCCCGTAAAGTTGGGCACCAAGCCCTTCTCCATTTTCGCGTAAAGGCCTTTGACGTCGCGTTGCTTGCAAGTTTCGAAGGATGCTTTCACGTACACCTCGATCAGGTTGTCCTTCCCGATTATCTCCCGCGCCAACGAGCGCAGCTCCTCGCTGGGCGTAATGAAGGAATTCAAAGTGATCATTCCCGCATCCGCGAAAAGCTTGGAAACTTCTGCGATGCGTCGAATGTTCTCTCGTCGATCCTCGTCCGAAAAACCAAGGCCCGCATTGAGTCCCGTGCGAATGTTATCTCCGTCGAGCACATACACGTGCTTTCCGCTCTGGTGAAGCGACTTCTCCAAGGCAATGGCCAGCGTGCTCTTTCCAGATCCAGAGAGTCCACAAAGCCAAACGACCTTCCCCTTTTGACCAAGCGAGGCCTCACGGTCAGCTTGGTTCAGCAATCTGTCGGAAATGGGATGTAGGTTTTCGTCCATAGTCACCGCAAATACTCCAGCATGTGCCCGAGAGGGCAAGCCCAGAGCTTTGCGCTCAGGAGCCTTCTCCGAGCTGAGCCCCTAGGGCCTCGATACGCCTTGCTACAAACGGCTTCAAAGCCGTGCGATCATCGTCGGAAAGCGTGGCGTAATGACTTTTCAGATACTCGTACGCCTCCCGTACCTGACCGTTTTTCACCAAGATCTCAGCGTAAACGCGACAGATATGGTTCGGTACCTCCTCTTGTTGTACCGCCTGTTTGAAGAATACGAGAGCCCGATCCAAATCCGCCAACCGCTGCCAGCAAATCGCGGCCTTCTCCACAAGGATGGGAATCTCGTGCGACATCGCTTCCGGAGCCCGCTCTAGAAAAGCGAGAGCTTGCTCCCCGTACGCCTTGCGAATCTCGATTCCTTCTTCGCTCTCGAAGAGGCTCTCCATAAAGTCGTCCCCGACCTGCCAGACTGGCATGTCGTTGGCAATTATGCGCGATCCATCTACCCAGAAGTACACCGATTCTGGATTGAGCGAGACAGCGAGCTGCATCTTTTCCAGGACCTCCTCTTTCAGACGGTATCTCCAATCTCCGTACATGCTGATCCAGACGAAATTGGCCGCCACGTTCCGATAGCCGCCCAAAGCGGCAAGAGTGATTCCATGGCCGAGGCCTTGCGACAAGGAGGCTAGCGAATTCCCTGCATCCGCCTCGTCAACCGCCCGCTGCCTCACCGGTTGCAGCAAGAGTCCTGCCCCTAGGGAGGACAGAAACCAGAGGACTGCCAATCGTTTCTTAAAGTTCACGGTGCTTCAGGACCAAGGCCGCCAAGCAGCCGTACAAGACCGAATAGACAAATGCGTAGACCACCAGGCTGAGGACCGACGCTCCAAGAGGCTCCGAACGATCCAAGGCCTGATAACCCAAGTCGAAAACGCGCAAGTCCGGAATCAACAGGGTGACCACCTTGAGCGCGCTCTGGCCAATCCCGTCGCCCCACTCTGCAACGAGAGAGCCTCGCAACTGAGCGATCACCCAGACGAAAAAACCCATGAAAACAGCGAACATAGAGGAGCTCGCGTAGGACGAAAAGAAAGCGGTTATGCTGGCGAGGACCATCAAACGAAGGCACTGCATGGCCGCGAATAAAAGAACTCCGGAATAGCTCACCGACTGTCGACTCAAGGTGTCTTCAACGCCCCAATCCGGCATTTGCAGCTCTCGAATCCACAAGGCCAGTATCAGCGCCAAGGTCAGAATTCCGATGAAGGAGCAAATCGTCAGCCATGCCCCGAGAAGTTTTCCTATCAAAAACTCCCCGCGACTCACAGGCTTGGAGAGTATCGGCAGGATGGTCCGCTGCTCAATTTCCCCGTAGCAGAGCTGCACTGTAGCCACCACGGCTACGATCGATCCTAACAAGGTCATCGCCCCGAAGCCAAAGTCAGCGATAAAACGCAGCTCAGAGCTCCCGAGGTTGAATTCCTGGAAATACAATCCGCCGGCCAGGGAAACCACGCCACTGACCACTAGCAGCAGGATCAAGCGCATACGAATGGCCTCGCGAAAGGTGTTTCCGGCGATTGCCGCGATCCGGTCGATGATCCCCTTCACTGTCCCTTGCTCCTTTCGTCGTCGTTGCTGACAAGCTCGCGGAACAAAGACTCCAAATCTTGCCCCATCGGCTTCATTCGCCCGCCTTTCAGTTCCACCAAACGCGCCACTTCCGCCTGAGCAGACTCCTCTAGCCCCTCAAGCGAAAAGCGAGGATTCTCGCTCGGGCGCAACAGCTGCTCGATTCCGCCGCTGGCCAAGAGGCGGCCTTTGTTCATAATGCCAACGGCATCGCACAAGTCCTGTACCTGCGTCAAAAGGTGGGAACAAAGAAGCACTGTTTTACCACGCTCCCGCAGGCCACGCACAAAATCCCCAACTTCTGCCGCTCCCACCGGATCGACCCCGGCAGTTGGCTCGTCGAGCACCAGTATCTCAGGGTCACCTAGGAGCGCCTGAGCGAAGCCCAATCGCTGCAACATCCCTTTCGAGTAGGATCCCAGCTTTCTATCCATGGCATCCGAGAGTCCGAACTGCCCCAGAAGCTCAACGGACTGCTGTTCGAGCGAAACCTTCGACAGTCCCATGAGCTTACCGAAAAAGCGGAGCAACTCCTTTCCTGTCAGAAATTTATGATAGTATGGGGCATCCGGGAGATAACCGACTTGGCGGCGGATCCCCGGATCCTTTGGAGAACCTCCTAGAATACGAACTTCACCCTTGGAGGGTTCGCTAAGCCCCAGCAGCATGCGGATCGTCGTGCTCTTCCCAGAGCCATTCGGGCCCAGCAGCCCGAAAACGGAATTGCGTGGAATCTCCAGACTGAGAGAGTCCACCGCTCGCAAGTAGCGCCCCCTTTCCATGAGGGGAAAGTCTTTCGTCAGCTCCTTGAGCTGAATTGCCTGCCCCAGCTCGTTCAAGACTAAGCGATCCTGAAAGTAGTAAAGCTTTTGGCCCGACGTCCTTCCGAGGATTCCGTCTTGCGCACGTAGGCATCCAGCTCGTCCACCACGCTTGCCAGCATCTCTCGGCATTCCTCTTTCTCGCCTTCGATTTCCAGTTCGACGCGTCCGTCCGCCAAGTTGCGCACGAAGCCAGTCACTTCATAGCCCTTGGCAAGCTGAGCCGTGGAGTAGCGAAAGCCCACCCCTTGGACGTGACCTGAAAAGTAGGCCGTGAGATAGAATGTGGAATCCGGCTCATTCATAAGCTCCTAATAAACAGTCATAAACGCACGACTCCAGCGAATTATCCGCTTTCCTGATAAATCGTAAAGGCCCGCGCTTGTTAACAACGTATCGGGAATAATAACTACCAATATTAAGTTGCATCGCAGAAATCGCATTCTTACGTTTCCGCGTCTTTTAAAAAAAGCCTGTAAACGAACCGAATGGGAAATTACGAGAGCGACTCTAATCCTAACAACGAGTGGGAAGAAAGCTGGGATTCCACCTGGAACGAATTCAACTGGGAACAATACCTCCGGTCCGAATCCGACGAAATCCGGAAGTACCAAGCGATCTACAGCAAGCTGATCCGCAGCGCCAACCGGCTCGATGAAGTAGCGCTTTACATGGGATGGCAGCCAAGGCCAGAGGGCCAAGAGCCTGAAATGGACATCGAAGCGGAGCAAGCCGCTCCCTACACGCTACATCGCCACCCTCTCTTCGTCTCCAGCAAGGCGCTCCACGGCTGGCTCGTGGAACAATGGGGACGTCGCGTCGCGCTCACGCCCGAGGCAGTCGACGCATCTAGAGCACTTTCTTACCAAACCGCACTTACAGAATCAGACTACTACGGACTGCTTGCCGTTACCGCGCTCGATATGGACGACTTCGCCTTGGCGATCGCCTACTTCAAACGCGGCATGGTGTCCCTTAACACCGCTCTCGGCATGCTTTCCGACTTCGAATCACTACAAATCGAATCTGTTTCGCTCTATGCGAAGCATGCTCGAATTCGTCTCTTCGATATTCGGGAAATTTGGCTTCGAGTCACTTCCGATTGTCGCGCGACAATCGCGAGAGGCTCAGACGAGGACTAAGGCGCGCCCCCTTTGCCTGACGCTTCGTCACTCCCAACAGACACACGATCCACCTTAGTAGCATGACTCTCAAAAAGTTCAGGGTCCAGCGCCTGTCGCAGGATTCCTTCTCTCCCGAGCGCCGTCTTGTCCGCTCCCTGCTCCGCAAGGCAGCCCGCGGAAACCTGCACGCTTACGTGCAAGCTTCCTCCAACTACACGAACCTGATCTCGGAATACCTCTACCTAGCCGGCCTGACCGGCAAGGCTGAGCGAATCTTCGAGATGAAGAACGTTCTGGGAGACTGCTGGCGCTACCTCCCCTACACCCGCCGGGTCTCAGACTTCGAACGATTCCTGCAAGTCCGCCTCGAGCGCTACCACAGCGCCAGCGCGCCACACTTCCAAGAGCCGCATCAAGCGCTCAATAATCTTAGCCACGAGGGGCGCTTCTTGCTGGCAGCCCGTTTCCTCAACAACTGGAGCCACAAAACCTTGCGGCTCGCCCTGCGTACTCGCAAGAAGGAGCTTTCCCTCTCCCTCATGCAGCTTCGCTGCCTGCTTACTGGTATCGAAACGGAAAAGCTGACATGGGTCGAGCAAGCGCAAATCCTGCGCATCAGCGAACTCCTTGAGGGCGGGTACTCCAACAAGGACTGCCGCAAAATAGAGAGGGAAATCAGCGGGCAATACCACGCCTTACAGTTCAAGACCGACTGGTTGAGCTACCGTTGCGAACTGGCCCACTTGAGATCCGAGATGATTTTGGACGACTCCGAACAAGCTGAACTGAACGCTGCGATGATTGACTTGATCAAGCTTCAGCCCATGGAAAAGCCCCGGCTTTACGACAGCTTGGTCAACCAAATCTCTTTCGTCCGCCTTCCGCTTCTCTAGGATTCCTTGGGCGCCACGGGCCGCTCGCTGCAATAGTGGTTCACCGCCCCGAGCAAGGTCTCTTTCTTGACCGGTTTAGCGAGAAAGTCGTTCATACCGGACTCAAAGCAGAGATCCCGGTCGTGCGCGAAGGCGTTCGCGGTCAAGGCAACGATAGGCACACCTCGGTTCACGTGATCGCTGGGGAGGGAACGAATACGTTTCGCCGTCTCGAACCCGTCTAGCTTCGGCATGAGGCAATCCATAAAAATCAGGTCGAATTTGAATTCATCCACGAGGTCCAAAGCTTCCAAACCATTGCGCGCCAAATGCACGGTATGCTTCGCCCGCTCGAGCAGCGACTCGATAACATGCTGGTTGATCCGGTTGTCCTCAACCACTAGGATCCTAGCATTCTCAACCGTCGCCGTCGCCTGGGCAAGATCGACCTCCCGCTCGACAGGCGTACCTTCAATCAAGGGAATCCAAAAATCGAATACAGAACCTGCTGGCACATTGTTCCGATAGGTAAGCTCACCATCCATCAAGCCAGCAAGACGCTTGGAAATCGCCAATCCCAGACCAGTGCCCTTCTCCTCGAGTCCCGTCTCCGCTTGACCAAACGCCTCGAAGAGCCGTTCGAACGAGTCAGAATCAATCCCCAATCCGGTATCTATCACCGACATCAGGAGACCTTCCCTTTCCCTCGTCTGCTTCGATATCGTCAGAGTAACACCCCCTTCATCGGTGAACTTCAGGGCATTGCTGAGCAAGTTAGCCAATACCTGCCTCACACGAACAGAGTCACCACGGAGGTACTGAGGCACCTGCGGGTCGATGAAGATGTCGTAGCGAAGCCCTTTTTCCTTCGCAAGCGCGGTGAAGAGCGCGTAGGTCGCGTTGCAAGCAAAAGCGAAGTCGAAGGATTGCTGCTTCACGTCCAGCTTGCCTGCTTCGATTTTTGAAAAATCGAGCACATCGTCGAGGATCCTGACAAGAGACTCTCCCGAGAGCTTGATCATTTCGACCTTCTCCGATATCTCTCGATCAAGATCGTAGCTGAGCAGATCATCCGCCACCGCCAAGACTCCATTCATGGGAGTGCGAATCTCGTGGGACATGGTTGCAAGAAAGTCGCCCTTCTTGACGCTGAAATCAACCGCAGACCGAGCGTCCTTCGACTTTTCCGAGAGTCTTTCAAGCAGGGAAAAACGCTCCTTCTCCAACTCGGTAAGAGCGTCCGTCCGATCGTTGTTCAACCTCTCTATCCAATCGTCGAACTGTGTCATCCTCAGCCTGAACTCCTTCTCGATTTCTCGAAAGATTTGCAACCGAGCCCCACTCTCCAAACCAAGCTCTGCGGCTCCGGACTCGCCCAAGGCTAACAGCTTTAGCCTTTCCGCATCCCCGTCAACCGATCGAGCGAAACGGAGCAATCCATACAATCCGAGAGCAAACACGCACAGGCCGCTCAGAAAGCAGGCGACTCCCAACCCCGAAAGCCCCATGAAATCCGTACGCGATTGAGCGCGCGAAGCAAATGCCTCCAGCTGCGCTCGAGCAATGGAAAGAGCCTCACCAGCAGATGCAGTTTCAACGGATTGGCTCCTGCGATTGAAGGCTGCGACCAGTTCATTGGCATCTTCAGAGACCGAAGCCGCCTCCGCATCGACCTGCGCCAGAGCGATCCAAATGGGAGCGACCATCAAGACGCCGCCCAACACAAGCATCAGGCAGTAACGTATCTGGATTCGCATACCGGTATTCATCGATTCAATGCCGCTAGGCAATCGATCCAGAAGGGCTTGGCTCAAATTCCCAGTTAGCAGCGGCAAAAGAACGGTATATGCCGCGCAAATGCAAATACTAGCGTAAGTTCACTACGCAATTCAACGGAACAATAGCGTCGGCAAGCGGCAATCCCGCAGAATTTCCGTGGTTGTGCTCCCAATAATGAGATGCCTGATCTTGGAATGCCCATAGGCTCCCATAGCCAGCAAGCCGATACCCGTTTCCTTGGCATACTCCGACAACTCCGGAGCCACGGCCCCATGCAACATCTGGCAGTTTACCTTGAGGCCTGCCGATCCGAGACGATCCTCAGCTGCCTTGAGCTCGCTAAGCACTCCCGCCTCGTCGTCTTTCTTCGAAACGCTCACCAGATGAAGCTCGATATCTGAGAAGAAGATCGAATTGCAAAAATAGTCGATGGCTGCGTTGCAACTAGGCACGTTTTCGTAGGCCAACATAACCTTGTCCACTGGCTGGAAGGCTCTGGAAGCGACAAGACAAGGCTTGCTCGAAGCGCGCACGACCCGCTCCATGGTCGAACCCAAATGCTCGGCCGCAAAATTCGCGTTTTCGCCCCGTTTGCCGATAACGATGAGTTCCGCGGTCTCCTCCAACTCGCTCAACGAGTCGACGAGAAAGCCCGTCTTATGGATTCGCGAGACCTCCCCTTCGAAACCTGCCTTCCTGACCAGGTCCTCCGCACGTTCGAGAACGAGAGACGCCTTCTGCTCTTCGAGCTGCTGCAGCTCTCCCATTATGGACTGATAAGGCTGCAAGCCAAGGCTGCCACTGAGATCCGCGACAAACGGAATTTCGAACTGCCGCAGATCCGTGACGTAAACGACGTCGATCTGAGCCTTCATTCGCTGCGCCACCCACGCTGCGTATTCGCAGCAGCTTTGAGAATACTGGGAGCCGTCTATGCAAGCGAGGACCTTCATCGACATGTGTAATGGAGTTTACAATACAGTGTTCGCGGGGACGCAGGTGTTCTTCGTAACAATCACCACGCCGTCCCTCACAAAAACACCGTTCTTTTCATACATGTCCGGCTTGCCCTCGGGATTCAACTTCACGTTGTCTCCGATTCGAGCGCCCTTGTCGATAATGGCGTTCTTGATCTCGCAGTTCAAGCCGACCCCCACGTCCGGGCGGCCCAACTCGCGATTGAGGCGGCGATCCTCGGCGCTCTCGAAGTCGTCGGCTCCCATCATTATCACGTTTTCCAAGCGCGTTCCTTCACGCAGCACGGAACGGATGCCAATCACGCAGCGCTTGAGGTAAGAGTCCGTGATGATGCAACCGTCGCCGATGATCACGTGATTGATCGAGCAACGATTGATCTTGCTGGCAGGCAGGTAGCGAGCGCGGGTGAAAATGGGACGTCCGCGAGAGAAGAAGTTGAACTTCGGCATCGGATCCGCCAGCTGCAGATTCGCATCGAAAAATGCTTTCACGGTTCCGATATCTTCCCAGTAGCCCTCGAAAATCGTGGCCCTGAGCTTGGACGAGCCAAGCAGGGAAGGTATGACTTCCTTGCCGAAGTCGGTCATCGAATTGTCCAAGGCATCGATCATCGTTTTCCGATTGAAAACGTAGATGCCCATGGAGGCCAAACAACACTCCTTAGGATTGCTCGTCTTGAGCGTTCCCGCGATGTTTTCCGGAATCTTCAAGCCATCGATCACCTTCGGGTCAGTCGGCTTTTCCACGAACTCAGTAATCTCCAGCGACTCCGACACTCGCATCAGCCCCAAACCGGTGCAGCTCTGGGCCGGAAACGGGATGGCAGCCACAGTCACTTCCGCATCGTTCTTGATGTGCTCTGCGATGATCTTGTCGTAGTCCATCCGGTAAAGCTGGTCTCCCGAAAGAATGACCACGTAATCGTATTCGCTGTTCGTGAAATGATGGATGTTTTGGCGAACCGCATCCGCTGTTCCTTGATACCAGTTGTCCCCTTTCTCCGTCTGCTCAGCCGAGAGGATATCAACGGTACCGCCTCCAAATGGATCGAAACGATAGGTCTCCTGGATGTGGCGGTGAAGCGATGCCGTATTGAACTGCGTCAGCAGGTAGATGTTGTTTATCCCGGAATTGAGGCAGTTGCTGATGGGGATATCGACCAAGCGGTACTTACCAGCGAGCGGCACCGCGGGCTTGCAGCGCTCTTTTGTGAGTGGATAGAGTCGCGATCCACGGCCCCCTCCCATAATGACGGCGATTGCTTTCTTTTGCATGATATATCTCTAAGCGTATTAGGAATCAACTAGTTCCACTGAATACCCTATTCAGGATCGCAAACTTCACAACCACAAAACCCAGAACGCTTTGTGAATTTCCGAAGACTTGCGTCCCGAGCCGTGCCGATTCACTGGAGCGCATGGATGCGCCAAGGATCAATAGCCCCGGACATCGACCAGAGCCCACGACCCGCGTATCCAATAATTAGTACAAAGACTCTCCCTCCCAGACGAGGGCGGGCCTACATTATTGCCGAGGGACGCGCCAAGGACCTCAACCTACCGCGTTGATCCGATCGCAAACAAGCTTGGCCGCCGTCTTCACAGCGCTACGCGTCGATCGAATCTGCAGCCATTCAAGTTGAGTCGTCAGGATCGCCTTCACGTTAGGCCGCAAGTCCTTCGCGGTACCCAGCGTTTCGATTTCCGGCAAACCTGCCAGCGAACGAATCTTTTGGATATTCGTCAGCTGAAAAAGCATGAAATCGCGAATGCTGACGCGACGGTCCGCATCGACTGGACAGCCGGCGTCGATGGAAAGCTGAACCCAGCCTCTCGAGCACTTGAGTCTCGCTGCGATTTCATCGATCGACATGGGTTGTTCATCAGCCTTTTGCATAGTGTTTACACTAATTTTAAAGACCTACCTGTAAAGACTTTGTAAACAAGGATACACTCTAAGGGAGCTCCTGACAAAAAAAAGACGCTGCTTCCCGACTGGCAGGATGGCAGCGTCCGAAAAAAACAGGCAATCGCCTCGCTAGCGGATCATTCCCGCAGCGACCGTCTCGTTGGTGAACGCGTCGACGAGGATGAAGGAACCGGTGACGCGGTTGCGCTTGTAGCTGTCGTAGCAGAGCGGAGAGGCGGTTCTGATCGTGATGCGCCCGATGTCGTTGAGCTGGAACTCGTTGTCGCCTTCGATCTTGTGCAAGGTGTTGATGTCCACCTTGTACTTCACCTCGCGCACGAGCGCCTTAGCTTCCTTGGCGCAGTGGCGGATGATAAACTTTCCGCGCGGGTTGAGCGGCTTGTCCGAGAACCAGCAGATCATGGCGTCGATGTCCTGCCCGACCGTCGGCGGGTTGTTCGGCTTGGCGATCATGTCGCCCCGGCTGATGTCGATCTCGCGGTCAAGCGTCATGGAGATGCTTAGCGGGGAAAACGCTTCCGGCAGCTCTCCGTCTGCGGTATGCAGCGCCTTCACCTTGGCCTCGAAGCCGGAAGGATACACTACCACGCTGTCGCCCGGCTTGAAAACGCCGCCAGCGACACGGCCCGCGTAGCCGCGGAAGTCGTGGAACTCGTCGCTGTGCGGACGAATCACCCACTGGACCGGCAAGCGGGAGTCGACGTGGTTCGCGTCCGGCCCGACGTAAAGCGTCTCGAGATGGTAGAGCAGCGTCGGCCCCTTGTACCAGTCCATGTTCTGGGACTTGTCCACCACGTTGTCGCCCTTAAGGGCGCTGATGGGAATGAAGGAAACCTCCACGATGTTGTCCAGGCGAGACGCGAACTTCTGGAAGTCGGCCTTGATCTTGTTGAAGGTATCCTCCGACCAGTCCACCAGGTCCATCTTGTTGACCGCGATCACCACGTGCTGGATGCGCAGCAGGTTGGCGATGAAGCTGTGGCGGCAGGTCTGCTCTATAACCCCCTTGCGGGCGTCGACCAGGATGATGGCGAGGTTCGCGGTGGAAGCGCCGGTCACCATGTTTCTGGTGTACTGGATATGGCCCGGCGTGTCCGCGATGATGAACTTGCGGCGCGGGGTGGCGAAGTAGCGGTAGGCCACGTCGATCGTAATCCCCTGCTCGCGCTCGGAGCGAAGCCCGTCCGTGAGCAAGGCGAGGTTCACGTGCTCGTCGCCGCGCTGCTTGCTGGTTCTTTCGATCGACTCGAGCTGGTCCTCGAAGATCGCCTTGGAGTCGTACATCAGGCGCCCGATCAAGGTGGACTTTCCGTCGTCGACCGAACCTGCGGTCGTGAAGCGGAGCAAGTCCATGTCGAGGTAGCCTTTTTCCGAAGAGCTGTTTTCTGTGCTCATAGTGTTGGGAAATTCGTATTAATGTTTTGGTTACGGCAGCGACGGATCAAAAGTAGCCGGCCTTCTTGCGGTCTTCCATGGCGCTTTCGCTTCGCTTGTCGTCGGCGCGGTTGCCGCGCTCGGTCTGGCGGGCGGCGGCCACTTCCTCGATGATCTTGTCCATCGTGTCGGCGTCGGATTCAACCGCGCCGGTGATGGTAGCATCCCCCATGGTGCGGAAGCGAATCCGCTTCTTCTCCACCGTCTCGCCGTCGCGCGGCTGGACGAACTCGGACACGGCCAGGATGGTGCCGTTGCGCACCACGACCTCACGCTCGTGAGAGTAGTAGAGGCTCGGCAGCTCGATGTTCTCGGCCTTCATGTACTGCCAGACGTCCATCTCCGTCCAGTTGGAGAGGGGGAAGACGCGGAAGTGCTCGCCGTGGGCCATGCGGCCGTTGAAAAGGTTCCACAGCTCGGGCCGCTGGTTCTTGGGATCCCACTGCCCGAACTCGTCGCGATGCGAGAAGAAGCGCTCCTTGGCGCGGGCCTTCTCCTCGTCGCGGCGGGCGCCGCCCATGGCGGCGTCGTACTGCCCCTCCTCGAGGGCGTCGAGCAAGGTCTGGATCTGCAGCATGTTGCGGGACGCGTTGGGCCCCTTCTCCTCCACGACGCGCCCTTCCGCGATCGCCTTCTCCACGGAAGCGACCACCAGACTGGCTCCCAGCCCTTCCACGAGATCGTCGCGGTACTGGATGGTCTCCGGGAAGTTGTGCCCGGTATCCACGTGCAGCAGGGGAAACGGGATCTTCGCGGGCCAGAAGGCCTTGGCCGCAAGATGCGTCATCACGATGGAGTCCTTGCCGCCGGAGAACATGAGCACGGGACGCTCGAACTGGGCAGCCGTTTCGCGGAGGATGTAGATCGCTTCGCTCTCGAGCTGCTTCAAATGCGTTACTGAGTAATCTTGCATATCTTAGTAAAGTTAAAGGAGATTTCTGAATTCGGGTTGTCAGTCAACTGTGTTTTCAGGAAATTCTCGTAGGCGTAAAGCGTTGGGCTGCCGCGCAAAAGCGGCAGGCCGCCTCGCGAAGCTCCGAAGTTCCAAGCACCCCAAAACTGAGCCTCACGCGATTCCGCGGCTTCCCCTCCGCATGGCATAGCTCTCCGGGCACGTACATGACTCCCGCCTCTATCGCAGACTCGTGGAAAGCTGAGTCGAATCCGGTCTGCACTCCCTCCGGAGCCGTAAGCCAAAGATAAAGCCCTCCATCAGGTCGGGACCAGCTCCAGCCCATATCCACAAGCGAGGTTTCCAAGCGAGAGCTCAACGCCTGCATCTTTCCCTGGTAAGACGACCTCAGAACTGCCAAGTGACGATCAAACAGTCCCGTCTCAAGCGACTTGGCTAGCAACGCTTGATTGTAGTTCGCCGTCCCGAAGTCCTGCTGCCCCTTGATCGCCATCATGCGAGCAAGCCAGTCGTCGTGCGTGCAGTAGCCAAAGCCAACCTTTAGTCCGGTCGCGAAGGGCTTGGTCAAGGTAGTCGAATAAAGAACCGGTACCGCTCCGCATTCATCGAGTAGAGCGATCGCGCTTTCAGAGTCGTGAGGCTCGCTGTAGTAAAGCTCCCGGTAGGCGGCATCCTCAAGAAGCGCAATCCTCCCGTCGTAGCGCTGCAAAAGCCCCAATACCGCACTTTTGCTCGCTCTCGAAACGCTCCGCCCACTCGGATTCGCGTAGTAGCTGATCATGTAAACCGCTTTCAGGCGGTCGATATCGCCAGAACTCGAGAACTCATCCAAGAGCCTTTCAAGCCCATCCGTATCGATTTCTCCACTACTCGTGGTCGGCATCGAAATCGCTTCCACGCCCAGGCCTCGCAGCATCTCGAGGAAAACGAAATAAGTAGGCTGCTCGACAAGCACGATGTCACCGGCGTCGCAGAGACTCTGCACCGCAAGGTAGAGAGCTTGCTGTGAGCCGTTGGTCACAAACGACCGATCGACCGTATAGGTTTCCATCGCAGAATCTTGTCGCTGCAACCTCTCGGACATGAGTTGACGGAGCCTCGGATTTCCCTGGTTCGCTCCATACTGCAAGACAGAGCGATCTCCTTCTTTCTCCAACTCCACCGCCATGGCAGTGAGTTCTGCCAGGGGCAAAGTCTGGTTGTCCGTGAAACCTGCGGCGAGGCTGAGCAAGTCGGGGCGTTGCAAAGCAACGGTCATCAAGCGAGCAATATCCGACTCTTTTTGACGCAAGCCGAGTTTGGAGAAATTCAGTGACATGAGGAGGAGGCTTTAAAACCAAAAAGACAGCGGCGAGTCCTTCGCCACTGTCTGATTAAGAATTTTGATACAGCTAATTCGTCTAAGCGATCGATGGTGTGCCGTCTACGGCCGGCGGAGTGACGTCCTCCTTAGCCTTTTTCTTAACGGCTTGCTCGTTGGCCTTTTTCTCAGCTTCCCGCTTCTCATCCAGTTCCGTCTTGGAAGAGACCACCTCGGAACGGATGTCACCATGCTCCAAGATCTCTTCCACGTGTTTACCATCGATCGTCTCGTACTTGAGCAAGGCCTCCGCGATCGTCACCAAAGCATCCTTGCGTTCTTCGATCATCCCGCGAGCCCGTTCGAATTGCTCGTGGATAATTTCGCTGACAGCTTCGTCGATTGCCTTCGCTGTGCTTTCGCTGTGGTCTTGAGTGCGGTTGATGTCTCGACCTAGGAAAACCTGATCTTGGTTTTCGCCAAAAGATATCGGGCCGAGCTTGCTCATGCCGTACCGGCAGACCATGTCGCGAGCGGACTTGGTCGCTTGAGAAATGTCCGCTACAGCTCCAGTGCTGTAATCGCCAGTAATAATCTCTTCCGCAAGACGGCCGGCCATGCAGACCGCGATGTAGTCTTCCAGCTGCTTTTTGGACATGCCCAGGCTATCCTTAGTGGGAGCCATCATAGCCATACCGAGCGTGCCCCCGCGCGGGAGGATGGTAACCTTGTGCAAGCGAACGTCCTTGTCCTTCAAGAGGACGCGAACCATCGCGTGTCCGGCCTCATGATAAGCGGTCGAGCGCAAGTCATCCTCGTCCACCACGCGTCGCCGTTCGCGGCCGAAGGAAATCTTGTCGCGAGCCTCGTCCATGTCGATATTCTCGACCTTATCCTTGCCCTTGCGAGCCGCCATCAAAGCGCCTTCGTTGAGCAAGTTGGCAAGGTCAGCGCCCGCGAAGCCGGGAGTAACGCGAGCGATCGCAGACAAATCGACCTCTTCGCTGAGACGAATCTTCTTGGCGTGCACCTTGAGAATCTCTTCGCGTCCCTTCAGGTCCGGCAGCCCCACTTCCACCTGACGGTCAAAGCGTCCCGGACGCAACAACGCTCGGTCGAGCACATCGGCACGGTTTGTCGCAGCGATGATGATCACGCCCTCCGTGGTGTCGAAGCCATCCATTTCCACGAGCAGCGAGTTCAGCGTCTGCTCGCGTTCGTCATTGCCGCCACCTAGTCCCGCGCCACGCTGGCGACCGACCGCGTCGATTTCGTCCACGAAGATCAAACAAGGGGCGCTCTTGCGACCTTGCTCGAACATATCGCGCACGCGGCTGGCACCTACGCCGACGAACATCTCCACGAAATCGGAGCCGCTGATGGAGAAAAACGGAACGTCCGCTTCGCCCGCAACTGCCTTCGCTAACAAGGTTTTGCCCGTACCTGGAGGACCCACCATCAAGATGCCCTTGGGAATCTTGCCGCCCATGCGTTGGAAGCGCTTGGGATCCTTGAGGAAATCTATGACCTCGCTCACCTCTTCCTTCGCCTCGTCACAGCCCGCTACGTTGGCGAATGTGATCTTGTCTTTGTCGCGAGTGAGCAACTTGGCCTTGCTCTTGCCGAAGCTTAGAGCTCCCTTGCCCGCCATACGGAGCTGGCGAACGAAGAGGAAGTAAAGCAAACCGATCACTAGCAGGAAGGGAATGATGCCGGCCAACAGCTGCGGAAGGAAGGTGTTGGGGCTGGTTTCCTTAAAAACGCCGCTCGACTGCAAGATCTCGTAATTTGCCTCCGAGAGACGCCCGTTGGCCACGAATCCCTTGTTGGCGATCACCTCGTCCCCCAACTCGTTGGTCGTAGGGGATGCAACCGTGCCCCTGATCTCATACCAATCCATGCCGCCATTGGGCATGGGGGCGATCTTGCCGGCAAGGACGCGTCCTTGCTCGGTCATTTCGATCACTTTGGTGACCGGCAGGGTTTCGACTTCGCCGGTGTCGGTGGAGTTCTGCCAGATGATCAGCATCAGTGCGATGAGGACCACCCAGAATATGATTACCTTAGGTTGGAAACGCTCGGGCCCGCCTTTCATGGGGCCGCGTCGGTTGGAACTATTTTTATCGGGCATTAAATTCTAATGGAGACCTGTAGGTTGAGTCTCATCTAACGTAAGTCAATCGCAAGGCGGCATCACTGCCAAAACCCAGCTTACCGTCCGCATAGGGCGGGATTCCTGGCACCCAAAGGATTCCGGACTCCTCGCTGACAAACACCGGCAAGCGGTCCCTATCCATTCGGTCTATCTTACGATCAATGAACAATTTCTTAAGTTTCTTTGGCGACGATTTACCGAAGGGCTTGAATGCGTCGCCCGGAGCTCTCTTACGGACCCAGAGCCGGTCGCTCTGGTTCCCTCTGTCGTCCAAGTACACGTTCCAAGCGTCGTCGTTACTGCCGGAAACGATCTTTTCGCGAAGCGCTCCGTCCAAACGCAGCCGTTCAGCCGAAACCCGTGCTCCGTCAGGCAAGTAAGCAATCGTCCCTATTGGCAGGGTAAACGCTTCCCAATCAGCGAAGCCGCTTCCCTCTTCCGTTTTCGAAATACGCAGCCAATCGGCAGAGAACTGGTAACTCGAGCCCTGCCCCACGTCCAGCTTCAGCGGATCGCCCGCTTGAACAGCCGCCAAGGCCAACTCCAACGCCTCCGCCGCAACTCCAGCCCCTCCCGGCATCAACAGCAACAGGCGCCGCTGCAAGCCGCGCGGCAACGAGGCGACCTCACGCCGATCGAGAGCCGTTTCGCTCTTATCCCAACACTGACGCCAAAAGTAAGCCGCCGCCGCGTCCAGGGCCTCCGCGTCCTCAGCCAACAAGCACCGACTTCTTCCCACCCCCTTGCGAAGGGGCCTATCCGCCGCTCGCTCCCAAGCAGGCACCGCCTCCTTTCGCAAGCGAGCTCGATAGTTCTTGTCCGATCGATTGCTTTCGTCCTCCCGCCAAGGCACCTCAGCAAGCTGAAGCTCCTTGCGAAGCTCGTCACGCCCCCAATCCAATATCGGACGCAGGAAATGCAAGCCGCTCCCCGCGCTGGAAACGTCTCGCGGAGCGCAAAGCCCTTGCAGGCCCGCTCCTCGCGAAAGGCGCATCAACATCGTTTCCACCACGTCGTCGGCATGATGCCCCGTGCAGATCCAAGCAGGTCGCGCCTCGCAAGCCCCGCTCGCTTGGCGAAAAAAAGCGAGCCGCGCCTCGCGCGCCGTAGCTTCGCTGACTTGGTCCAAACCGCCTGTCCACTCTGCCCGAGCATCCATAAACTGAATACCAAGAGCGTCCGCCATTTGGCGCACATACGCAGCGTCCCCGACCGAGGCTTGCCCCCGCAAGGCATGGTCAAAGTGCAGAACGCAAAGACTCCCCGCCCTCTTTTGCCGGACCAAGTACGAGCGCAACAAAAGCAAGGCGAACACCGAATCTGCCCCACCCGAACAGGCGAGATAGACGGACTCCAGCCTATCCAGCCTCTCGATTACGTTTCTCGGAATACGGGAGAGGTCGAGTCTCGACTCGAGCCGACAAGCTGCCTCTTCCCAATCCAATACGCTTCGCCTTCCCGCTTAAAGCTTTTCGATAAACTGCTTGCCCACGTAGGGAACGAGCGCATCCGGCAAACGGATACGACCATCCTCCTGCAAACCGTTCTCGATGATCGCAACGAAAACGCGCGGCACCGCGAGCCCAGAACCGTTGAGCGTATGCAAAATCTCCGGCTTTCCGGTTTCACCGTTACGGTAGCGTATCTTGGCGCGACGCGCCTGGAAGGAACCGAAATTGCTGCAGCTAGAAACCTCCAGCCAACGCTTCTGACCTGCTGCATACACCTCGAGGTCGTACTGCTTGCAGTTGGTGAACCCCATGTCGCCTCCACACATCAGCAGCGTGCGGAACGGCAAGCCTAGCTTTACTAGCAGGCTCTCCGCATAGGCGCGCAGCGACTCCAGCTCGTCCATGCTCGTCTCCGGCTTCACCCACTTCAAGAGCTCCACCTTGTCGAATTGGTGAACGCGATTGAGCCCCCGCACCTCCTTGCCGTGGCTTCCGGCCTCGCGACGAAAACAGGCGGAGTGGCCGCAACGGTAAATGGGCAAGTCTGCCTCTTCGATGATCTCGTCGCGGAAAAAATTAGTCAGCGGAACTTCAGCAGTCGGGATCGCATAGAGCCCATCCTCGACCGTCTGATACATTTGCCCTTCCTTGTCCGGCAACTGGCCCGTGGCCGTAGCGCTGTCTGCATTCACCAAGAAAGGAACGCCAATTTCCTGGAAGCCTGCCTCGTCGGCTTCGTTGAGGAAGAAGTTAATCAGGCCGCGAGCCAACTTCGCGCCATCCCCCACGAAAAACGGGAAACCCGCGCCGCTCACCTTCGCCCCGCGACGCAGGTCGAGGATCTGCTCGATCCACTCGATGTCGTAGTGAGCCTGCTGATAATCCGCATCAGCCGGCACTTCACCGTGCTCGCGCACGACCACATTCTCCGACTCGTCACGCCCCTCCGGTACGCTTTCGTCAGGCAGGTTCGGGATGTTGAGAACCGCCTCGTTCCACTCAGCCTCTATGGCGCTGAGCTCCGCGTCCGCGGCCTTTACCTCCGCAGAGACCGCCTTCATTTCCTGAACCTTGGCAATGAATTCCGGACTCCCCTTGGGCAGCTGAGCCATCTCGTTGTTAGCGGACTTCTGCTTGGCCCGCAGCGACTCCGCATCGGCGATGAGAGCGCGTCGCTTCTCGTCGAGAGCGAGGATAGCGTCGAGGTCGCACTTGATGTGCTTCTTTGCGATACCCGCGCGAACTGCGTCTGGGTTTTCTCTGAGGAATTTCGGATCGATCATCTTCGATAGGGCTAAGAGCTTCGCTTTCCGAAAGGCTTATCAATTCGAAAAACGAGACCACGCCTTATCGGCGCCCTGTCCGCAGAGTCAAGCCAGCTCAGAGAGCCAACAGCTTTTCCGATGCCTCGAGAACCTGGTCAACCGCCAGCAAGCTCACCTGACCTCGAGGAACTCGCAGCGCCGCGTTGTTTTCCGCATCGACGGGAAACACGCCCCTCACCTCCGGCGAGACGAACGTGTAGAGCGTCAAGTTTGCCGTTCCCAGAGCCCCGCCCAAATGACCGAGTCCATTGTCGTTCGAGACGACCAACTCCGCTTCAGCAACAATCGAGCACAGCTCGCCCCAAGTGAACTTCCCCTGCCAGTCATGAGCTCGCTCTGGTAGTGGACCTTCCAATACAAACGGCACCATTCCCAAAAAGATAACCTCCACATCACTGCGAAGCTCCACAAGGCGCGAAGCCAGCTCTTCCATTCCCCGCCACGACCGCTCCGCCTTGAATCGCCCCGGAAAAAGGCAAACCAGCTTGCGACCGCCCGCCAGCAATTCCTCGACGCAGGCCGGCAGCAAGGCTGGAGAAACCAAAGGAAGCCGCTCGCGCAACTCCGGCCTGAATCCGAAAATGGAGCCAAAATCGAGGAAACGCTCCAGCAAGTGACGTTTATCGTCCGCCGACTTCGAAACCACTTCCCCGTAACAAATGCTCGCTCCCTCCCGAGCCGAGCGCAGACCGATCTTGCGGCCGCCCCGGGCAAAAAAGCACATCGCCCCCGTCCGCGCGTAACCCTCGAAATCCAGCACATAATCATAGCGTTCGCGGCGGATCTCCCGAAGCAGACCCGCAAAGCTCGTCAACGCTTCGCTGCGCCGGAACACGATTGTTCGGTCCACGAACCCGAAAGAGGCCACCAAGGGCTCGTAGAAGCGTCGCACCACCCAGGTAAACTCAAGCTCCGGCTGCTGGCGCTTGATGGACTCGACGACTCTTAAGGCATGAACGATCTTGTCGAGCGGCGAGGTCATAAGAATCAGGACCTTCGCAGAGCTCATCGCTAAGGATTGCCTCGCAACTGCCTCATCACCTCGAAAACGGCTACCCCTGCAGAAGTAGCCAAGTTCAAGGAACGCAAGCTATCGTTGTAGTGCGGAATCTTCAGGCGACGGTCTTCGCCGATCTCCTCGTGCAACCAGTCAGGAGCGCCATAGCCTTCGTTGCCAAACAGCAAACCATCTCCGTCTTCGTATTGAATATCCCAATACGGCTGACTCGACTTGGTCGTAAACAAAAACAACCGCTTGGGCCCGACCTCGCTCGCCTTGAAAGCCTCCCAATTTTCATGGTGATGCACGTCGAGCGACTTCCAATAGTCCATTCCGGATCGCTTCAAGTGCTTGTCCTTGATCGCAAACCCCAAGGGATGAATCAAATGCAAGCGCGATTCCGTGATGGCGCAAGTGCGTCCGATATTCCCCGTGTTTTGGGGAATCTCCGGCTGGAACAAGATAACGTGAAGCAGCGGTTTACTCACTGGATGAAATTTGCAGACCCGTGTTTTCGGCGCTCAAGTCCCGCCCGACGCTATCAAGTCCCGCTTCGCTGAACTTCTCCCGCATGGCTGCCATCACCGCCTCGGCCCTTTCCGCCGCACAGGCGCACAAAACACTCGAGCCACTTCCGCTCAACCATCCGGTGTAGGCTCCCGCTTCGATACCAGCCGCGATCGCCGCCGCTGCGCCGGGGATGTTTTTGAGTCGGTAGGGCTCGTGCACGCTGTCATGAACCGCATTTGCCAGCTCCGCGTAATTTCCCGAAGCCAAGGCGCCCACGACACAGGAAACGCTGTTGATGCTCGATACCACCGAGGCGAAATCAAGCGATTGCGGCAGCACGCCTCTCGACGCTGAAGTCAGGACCTCGAACTCCGGCGAAACCACTACCAGGCGCAGGGCCTCGCTCACTTCGATCTTGTTGACCGACTCAACCTTGGCGGGGCTGTCGAGAAAGCGGGAAACCGTAAATCCGCCCAAGATGGAGGCGCTTGCGTTGTCCGGATGCCCCTCCAATTCCGTGATCACCTCGACCAGCTTGTCCTTTCCCCAGTCCGCGCCCGAAAGCTTCGAAAGACCGCCCAAAATCCCACCACGCACAGTTACGCTGGAACCGAGACCGCGAGCTTGCGGGACGTCGCCTCGTATCCGAATTCTAACTTCGAACGGAGCTACGCCGCTTTCCTCGAAAAAGCGGGCCACCGTCTCGCGAGCCATCTCGCTGAGCGGATAGATGTCCGGACCGAAGCTGTCGTCGCCGTCGCGATCCGCTCGCTCCACCGCGACTTCGTTGAAAAGAGCCACCGCCATTCCCAATGTATCGAAGCCCGAACCACAGTTGGATGTGCTTCCGGGAACTTTGCAGACGACGCGCGAGAGGGATGACATGCGAAATGGATGAAAAAAGATGAGACTAAAAACGGGAAGCTAGCGCACGCGAAACGCCTTCATCGTACGATCGATGTCTAGCATTTGCGCTTTCTTCTTCAGGTCCTCACGCTTGTCAAAGAGCTTTTTGCCCGTGCAGATGCCGATCTCGACCTTGATGAGCGCTTCCTTGAAGTACATGCGGGTCGGTATCGCCGACTTGCCACCCGCCTCCAAGGCCCGCTCAATCTTCTTCAGCTCGGACTTCTTGAGCAGCAGCTTCCGCTCGCGACGCACCACGTGGTTGTTGATGTTCCCGAAGGCATACTCGTCGATATGGATCCCGTAGATGAAGAACTCGCCCTTTTCGAAGCGGCAGAAGCCATCGGAAATCTGGGCCTTGCCGGCGCGGATGGATTTGACCTCCGTACCCGTCAAAACGATGCCCGCCTCGTAAGTGTCGCCAACCTCGTAGTCGCGTCGCACCTTGGAGTTGCGGATATCCTGCGGGGCCGATCCCTTGCGGCCTTTTCTGTTCTTGCCTGCCATTTCAGGTTCCTCTCGTGATTTGGGTATAAAAAGGGCGCGGCGGACAATGTCTACCGCGCTCTGTCAAAGTGATCGGAAAGCGCCTGCACACCCGCCGCGAGCGCCAACTACTCGGCGAGCTCGTAGCTGATCTTGCCCTCGATGATCTCGCGGAGAGCGATATCCTCGGGATTCAGCTTCTCAAGCGATTCGACCAGCGGGCGGTTGCCATGGCGTAGCTGCTTAACGCGGCGGGAAACCACGTTAATCAAGATGTTCGGGTCTTTGATGACCTTGCGTGCTTCTTTAATATAATCTTCTCTCAAAGCTGCCTCCTAATTAATGGAATCCGCCCTTTTACCTTGCTGCCAAGGTGGGTCAAGTGCTTATTCCGGCTTTTCGCTTCCGCATTTTGTCGCGGAACCCTAGGAATCCCAAGCAAGCATCACTGTTACCATGCCCAAATCCGACAATCTATTCGTGTGCTACACCACCGTGTCGCGAATTCCGGAGGCCGAGTCGCTCGCCGAAGACATCGTCAAGAGCCGCCTCGCCGCCTGCGTGCAAATCGACTCCCCCATCACCTCCGTCTACCGCTGGAAGGACAAGGTCGAAAAGGAGGAAGAAATCCGAATCGTGCTCTTCGCCCTGGAATCCGCCTTGCCAAAGCTGGAAACCTTCGTGGCCGACAGGCATCCTTACGACACGCCGAAGTGGGTCTGCTGCAGAGCGGAAAAAGTTTCAGAAAAGTACTTGAAATGGGCGAATGAAGTCTGCAACCTCCGCGGCTTCATTTAACCGGAACCATTTTCGACCATGTCACAGCATCCTAGCTACAAGTCCAACGCCGCTACCGGCGCCAAGAGAAACGTACTCAAGCGCTTCGAGCGCGTAGAGCTTCTGAAGAAGCGCGGCGAGTGGAAAGACGGCGACCGCGTTTCCGGCCTCAAGAAGACCAAGCCCGAAGCCTAAGCTTCTCGAAAACACTTTACTAAACGTCGTGCCGGCAACGGGACGGCGTTTTTTTTGGCCGTATTCGCCCATTGAAGGATGCTAGCGATCCGACAACCGGGTACTGCCCCGGCCCTACCGGCTTCGCCCCCCATTCCCACTCACTTTACGAACATCCGCTTCATCAAGCTGTTGAGCTTCGAGCCAGCGCCGCCAAAGGCGTTCTCCTCCGCCAAGTCCAGACAAAGGTTTCCCTCGATCAAGTCCGGACGCAGGGCATGTACCGTCAACCAACGCTCATAGCCCTCCATCTGGGCCGCAGTCAGAGCCTTGAAACGCGTAGGCAAGCCGTACCAAGTGAGCTCCACTCGCCAACCCGCGTGATCCGGCGGGATGACATCATTGTGCATCAAATTCGGATTCACCTTCAGCAAATCGGGAATCGCAGTATCTCGCACGAAAGCTTCGACCGCGATTTGCTCGCTCATCAGGTATTCCCAGGCATCCGACGCCTCGCCACGCCGCAACGCTCCGCACAAGGCCCAAGCGTCGACTCCGACGATGTTCATGCCATTGAAGGAACCATGCTCGTTTTCCGAGTCGTAGGGTTGCTGGTCGTACCACTTCTGAAAATCTGGACCGAGCCAAAAACCGAGCTCGAAGTGCAAGTGCGCCCGGCTGCGAGGGATGGAGTAGCCGCCCGCGCTGCGCCCCATCACGGCGATGCGTTGTCCCCCTCTAACGGATACACCCGCTTCGATCCCATCGTCCACCGTGCTCAGGTGAGCATAGAGACTAACGAAGCCCGGAGCGATCTGCGGGTGCTCGATGACCACGTAACGGCCATAGCTACTGTTGCCCGCCACCTCGTTCACGTAGCGCACAATGCCCTCGTCGAAGGAAAAGATGGGATCCGTGGCCTCGTTGCGACGATCCCGCGCGATCGACCGCAAGTCCAAGCCCTCATGGAATCGGTGCCCCCCATTGCGCACGCACCCGAACAAGCCGGACGTGATCCGACCGGAAACCGTCGGCTGCAAAACGCCTTCCATCTTTCCATGCTGCAAAAAAGCAGGATTTGGCGTGGGCCAAAAGTGAGGACCCAATCGAAGCGCCTCCTGCGCCTGTCCCCAACAAGCAAATACAAAGAAGAAAAGAAGCGCCCTAGCGCTTAAGCTTTTTTTGAATGTCAAAATTAGTTTCCTTCAGTTTCCTCGCTAACTCCATGAGGTTGCTGTCGCTAACCTCCAGGAACACGAAAATTCGTCCATCCGCGATCGGTCCGTCAATCAGACGCACCCCCAACGGTTCCCCATTCACTATCAGCACCAAGCGCTTCCCCTGGTTGCCAACAGAGATCTGATAAAACTCACGGGCCGCTGCCGGTTTCAAGGTAAATACCAAGCAGCGCCCCAAATCCACATCCACCACATCCACTGCCAGGTAGTCGTACTCCGAGACGATCGCTTGGCCTTGCAACGGTATGTGAATTCCGCTCACCGGCAAGGCAACCGCCGCGCCGTAGCCCTCGCTCGACACCGACTCGAGAAAGAAACGGGCTCGCGTATAGGCAGCCGAATCCATTCCCGTAGTCTGACACCCGACCATCGCCAAAAAAACGAGCAGCAAGGGAATGGTCGCGGATTTCAACATGCTGGAACTATCCTCTTCGACACGGCGTCTAGGCAAGCGAAGAGTTTTGCATCCCTACCAATCAAACTAAACGCCGTGACCCGTCTCAAAAAGTTCGCACTCCTAAGCTCCAGCCTACTCCTAGCTGGCATCGCCTCGACCTTGGTCGCCCGGGCCATGATCGAGCGAAAGGCGCATGGCCATGTATACAACGAACTCGCCAAACTTCCCTTTTGCGAAACTGCCGTCGTGCTCGGCTGTTCGAGCACCTTGTCCGACGGCCGGGCCAACGCATTCTTCCAAAACAGGATAAAGAAAGCAGCTGAGCTCTACCACTCGAGCCGCGTGCGCAAGCTCATTGTCAGCGGAGACAACTCACGAACCCACTACAACGAACCTGCCGACATGAAAGATGCACTCATAAAAAACGGAGTGCCCGAGGCAGACATTGTTTGCGACTACGCCGGCTTCAGTACACTCGACTCCATGATTCGCGCTCGCGAAGTCTTCGGGCAAACCCAGTTCATCGTCGTATCCCAAGAGTTCCACAACAAGCGAGCCGTGTACATCGCTCGCAGCAAAGGCTTCGAAGCTTACGGACTCAACGCCGCGGACGTTTCTGTCGCCCATTCAACCAAAACACTCCTCCGGGAAGAGCTTGCTCGCATAAAATCCGTCATCGATGTTTGGATACTTAAACGAAATCCCAAATTCCTAGGTCCGACAATCAAGATTTAGCCACCCATCCCGTCCATGAACGCCCCCGTCACTATCGCCATTTGCGCCATCACAGCCGTCGTCACGCAAATTGCCTTTTCCAGACCCGAAATCCTGCAACGTCTCCTCTTCAAGCCACGGGAAATCCTCGTCGACGGCCAATGGGACCGCATCCTTGCCAGCGCCTTGATCCACGCTGACTGGATGCACGCCGGCTTCAACCTCTTCGCTTTCTACTCCTTCGGCAGCGCTATCGAAATTCTCTACGGATGGAAAACCTTAGTAGCGGTCTACCTCTTTTCCGTAATGGGCGGCTCCCTCCTCTCCCTTTTCCTGCACCGCCACCACCAGTACGCAGCTCTCGGCGCCTCTGGCGGAGTCAGCGGCATCATCTTCTCCACCATCTTCCTCGTTCCAGGAACAGGAGTAAGCCTGTTATTCATCCCCATCGCCATTCCAGGCAACGCCTTCGCGCTGATCTACCTCCTTGGATCGTTTTGGGGACTGAGAAAGAAAGTCGGCAACATTGGACACGACGCCCACTTTGGCGGAGCCATCGTTGGCCTAGTATTCGCCTTCGCGATACAGCCTAGTTTCTGTCTCGCCGATCCCTTCTACTTCTGGGGCTCGGTCTGCGTCTCGCTCGCCTGTTTAGCGATCCTATTCCTGGATCCGACCAACTCGAGCGGGAAGCTGTTTCCTTCGCCCAAAAGCAGGAACTAGTTTCAACTACTTTTCATCACTCCGAAAGCGATCGAGAAAAGCCTCCGGCATGCGGATGGGCTTGCCACTGCTAGCGTCGAAGGCCGCCATCTCGGTCTTGGCCAACAGCAGCAGTTCGCCCCTCTGGTTGTATCCACGATAACAGAGATCGAAACGGGTGGGTCGAAGGTTCACGATCGTCATGTCCAAACGCAGCGTATCCGGATAAAAAGCCTGCTTCGTGTACTTAACGCCTAGCTCCGACAGGATCAGCCCGACCCCCTCCACGTCTTTCTCGGTGTAGCCGAAGTTCGCGAGAAACTGTACGCGCCCCTCATGCAAATACTCGACAAACACATTATTCGCCACGTGGTCCCCATAGTTGTGGTCTGTAATGCGAAACGGGATACAGGTTGAAAAGTCGACGCGGCCGAGGTTCTTGATTTCCTTAAACATAAGACTTCCATTCCAAGTTCGCGATCCCAGGCCAAACTGCAACTAGACAATTTCCGCCAAGCTCCTTTACTTCACCACCATGCCCTCGCGCGGTCGCCATCAAAGCACATCCAAAGAATGCCAGCACACCATCAAGAAAATTGAGGGGCTGCCGGGCGTCGTGGGCGTCATCATCGGCCGATCCTACGGCGGCAAGTCCCTAGGCGGCGGCAGTCGTACCGGAAGCGTCAAGATCCAACGAAAGCAACCTGGCGGCCTGAAGGCGGTGACTCAAACCGCCAAGGGCTTGCAGGAGCTCTTCATCCGCACCTCCACCGATGACAACGACGCCGTCATCGAAGCCATCGAAAAACTTCGCTAGGCATAAACAGCTGCGGCCATATTTTCCGAGGGGAAGCATCCCACCAGACACGAAAAACGAGAGAGGTATCCCTCTCTCGCTACTTGGTATTCGTAAATTCGATACCCTCAGAATCCCAGCGAACCAAAAGGCTCAATCGCAAACGCGAACTGGAACTCTATGGCAGAAGGCAGCTATACCTTCTGTACTTTAGTGGCGCAAGGGCCCTTGCGGCCTTCTCCGACCTCGAATTCGACGGTATCCCCCTCGTTGAGAGCATAACCGTCCGTCTCGGAGTGATGCACGAAAAGATCGTTGCCGCCTTCACTCTGCTGAATGAAGCCGTAGCCCTTTTCCTGATCAAACCACTTAATTGTTCCTTTTGACATATGTATTTATTGTATTCTCGGGTCGTCGACGCCCAAAGTGCTTCCTGAGAACCGCGACCCGCAGCAGAAGGTAGACCGCCTCTGCTCAATGTCTAAGGAATTCGGAAACAATCCCCACCTAGGTCCGTAAGCATTTAATGATTAACGTCTAACCGGTCCCCGCAAACCACCTTTTCGAGAATACGATGTGCCTGAGCGGGAAACGAGTGCTCGCAAAGGCAGTTTCGCTAGAGATCAGATCTTACATTTCCGGCTTTAAAAAACCGCCTGATTCCAACATCCCCTTGCTATCAAACGCTTACTGAAAGAATCGCCCGCCGTGGTCGCGCTGCTCGCGACCAACATCCTCGTCTTCGCCGTCAAATGGCTGCTCGCCCCCGAGGTCACTCCCGAGGAGCTCTACCCAGAGAACCCGCTCGATACCCTGCTCGCCCTCCACTTCCCCTACCATGCCGACTTCGGACTCTGGCAGTTTCTGAGCCATATGTTCATGCACGGCAACGAAGCTCACCTGCTCTTCAACATGGTCGGCATTTTCACCTTCGGCAGCCTTCTCGAACAGGTTTGGGGGACGAAGCGCTTCATCGTTTTCTACCTCTCCGCGGGGCTAGGCGCTGGACTCATCTACACCGGCCTCAACGTGTACGAGTTCGGGGAATACATCGACCACCTGAACGCCATTAACGTATCCGCAGAATCTATACACGCATTTCTAGTGGGCAAGCTAGAGCCCGCCGACATAACGAGGGCCCTTACGTACGACGAGCGGGTCGACTTCTATCTCATCTACAACGGCAGCATGCTCGGAGCCTCAGGAGCCCTCTACGGCATCCTCGTAGCCTTCGCAGTCCTATTCCCTAACGGCAAGATACTGCTTCTCTTTCTCCCAGTGCCCATCAAAGCCAAGTTCTTCGTGCCGGCTCTGATTCTCTTCGATCTCTTTTCGGAAATTACCGGCTTCGCCATTTTCGGGGGAGGCATTGCTCATACCGCCCATATCGGTGGAGCAATCATCGGTTTTGTTCTCATGATGTACTGGAAAAAGGACCTGCCTCCCTTGCCGGAGTGGGAAGAGGAGCACGAGGAGGAAGAGCGCTAAACGCTCGACGGTCGATTGGCCGCGGTCAGCCCCCACTTTGCTTATCGACGCCCCTTGGCGTGGCTCATGTAGTAGATCAGCGGCACCGCCAACGGGCTGATAACCAGCGATGCCAACGCCCCGAAGAGCAATGAAATGGCAAGCCCTTGGAAGATGGGGTCAGTCAAAATGACGACTCCCCCAACAACTACCGCCAATGCAGTCAACATCATGGGCCGAAAACGCACCGCGCCGCTTTCCACGCAAGCCTCCGCCAAACCGAGCCCATGGCTCAAGCGCAGTTCGATGAAATCCACCAGGATAATGGAATTACGCACCACGATACCGGCCCCTGCCATGAAGCCGATCATGGAAGTTGCCGAGAAGAACGCTCCCATTCCCCAATGAGCCGGCATGATTCCGACAAGGGAGAATGGGATCACCGTCATCACAATCAAGGGGGTCGTATAGTTTTTGAACCAGCCGACCATGAGCATGTAGATCAAGATCAATACCGCCCCGAAAGCGAGTCCCAGGTCCCTGAATACCTCGATGGTCACCTGCCACTCTCCGTCCCACTTCATGGCTGGCTGGAGGTCGCTGAACGGCATGGAAGCATTGTATAGAGCCACCGACTCTTCCGTTCCGCCGAAATCAGTGCCATTGAGCTTCGCAAGCTTCTTGTTCATCTCCAAGATAGCGTAAACCGGACTCTCAACCACGCCTGCGACGTCAGCCGTAACGTAGGTCACGTTCATCAGGTTCTTATGATAGATGTTTCGTTCTCCCTTCGTTTCCTGCACTGAAACCAGTTCGCGGAGCGGCACAAGAGGAGCCATCGGGTTCATTTCCGAACGCAATTCGAGCGCTAAAAGATCCTCCGCCCGTGCCCGAGCTTCCGGCGGCAACTCGAGCAAGACAGTAACGTCCTCCCGCTCCGCCTCGTCGTGCAAGAGGCCTACAGGGTAGCCTAGAGAACCAAGCTGAATCGCTCGCGCCACAGCCGCCTCCGTAATCCCGTGCAGCGCCGCCTTTTCCTCGTCGAGCACCAGAAGAGTCTTCGCTTGCTCCGCTTCCACGTACCAATCCACATCGACCACGCCTTCCGTGCTTTCGAAAATTTCCTTCACCGCAGTCGCTAACTTCAAGCGAGCCTCCGCGGTCGGTCCATAGATTTCCGCCACGAGAGTTTGCAGAACGGGCGGCCCCGGCGGAACTTCCGCCACCGCGAAAGACGCTCCATGCCTTTCCGCAATCGGTGTAAGTTTAGGACGAATACGCTTCGCGATGTCGTGGCTTTGCGCCTCCCGGTCGTGCTTCGGCAGCAGGTTTACTTGTATGTCTGCTACGTTCGGTCCACGCCGCATGAAGTAGTGACGCACCAATCCGTTGAAGTTAAAAGGCGACGCCGTGCCTACGTAAACTTGGTAGTCCTTCACCTCAGGTTCGTCTTTGAGAGCTGCGGCCATTTCCCGCGCGACTCGCGCCGTCTGCTCCAAAGTCGTGCCTTCCGGAGTATCAATGATCACCTGAAACTCAGACTTATTGTCGAAAGGCAACATCTTCACTTTAACTGCTCCAATGCCCACCAGAGCCATGGACCCGACAGTCAAGCCCGCAACAACCAACAAGAACGCCCACCGCCATAAACGATGCTTCAAAAGCGGGCGCATGACCCCAGCGTAGAGCCGCGTAAAAGCGTTGTCCGGCATCGAATCCTCGTCTTCCTGACCAGACTTTGTTCCATCATCTGAATACTCGTTTTGCTTTGCCTCGCTTTGGTGGCCACGCAATGCCTTCAGGGCCGCCCAAGGGGTCACTACGAAGGCAACCAGCAAGGAGAACAGCATCGCCGCGCTCGAGCCAACCGGTATCGGACGCATGTATGGCCCCATCAAACCGCTTACGAAGGCCATCGGCAAAACCGCAGCGATCACCGCCCAAGTAGCTAAAATCGTAGGATTGCCGACCTCGTCGACCGCCTCCACTGAGATCTCAACAAGCGACTTCTTCCGGCTTCCTGAGAGGCCCATGTGGCGCACTACGTTTTCCACCACAACAATCGCGTCATCGACCAAAATACCGATCGAGAAGATCAGGGCGAACAACGTGATCCGGTTTAGCGTGTATCCATAAAGGTAGAACACGAGCAAGGTAAGCCCTAGCGTCACAGGGATTGCGAGCAAGACTACCATCGACTCGCGCCAACCGAGAAAAAGCAAAATCAATACCGCAACCCCGAAAACTGCGATTCCCATGTGTAGGAGCAACTCATTGGACTTTTCGCTAGCGGTCGCCCCATAGTCTCGCGTTACCGCGACGTCGATGTCCGCTGGGATCAGACTCCCCTTGAGCGTATCCACTTTCTGCAACACTTCACTCACCACATCTACAGCGTTAGCGCCGGGCCGCTTTGCTATGCTCAGAGTAACTGCCGCCTCTTCTGCCCTCTCAGCCGATCCGAACAGCACGTAGTTGCCCGGTTCCTCAGCGGCGTCCACGATGGTCGCTACATCCCGCAAGTAAACCGGCCCCCCCTGCGATACACCTACCACGACGCGTCCGACATCGTCCGCGTTCCCAAAAAAGGAGCCCGTCTGCAGGAGCGTCTCCGTGTTGGCGCTGGAAAGCGATCCAGCATGAGCCTGAACGTTTGCCTGCTGCAGCATCGGTATCAGGTAGCTGACGGATAGATCGCGGGCCGCCAAGGCTTGAGCGTCAAGCTGCACGCGGACCTGCCTTTTCGTACCACCAATCAAGGTGGTTTCCGCAACTTGAGAAATCGGCTTTACCTCGTCCATGACTTGTGCCGCCACCCGCCGCAAGGTCAGGTGGTCGTAGACCTCGCTGTGAAAGGTCAAAGCGAGAACCGGCACATCGTCGATGCCACGCGGCTTCACTAGAGGAGGCGTCACCCCCTGGGGAATTCGGTCGAAGTTTGTCTGCAACTTTTGGTTGAGACGCACCAATGCCGCCTCCAAGTCAGTCCCCACCTTGAACCTCACGATCACCATAGCCCCGCCTGGGCTCGAGGTAGAATAGAGGTATTCCACGTCGGGAATTTCCCAGAGCAGTTGCTCCATGGGCCTCGTGACCCGATTCTCCACTTCCGCAGCGCTGGCCCCGGGCATTCCCACCATCACGTCGATCATGGGCACCTTGATCTGTGGCTCCTCCTCGCGAGGTAACATCAAAACCGCGAACACTCCAAGCAGCAGCGAGGCAACCACCGCTAAAGGTGTGAGCTTAGACTCGATAAACATGCCAGCCAACTTGCCAGCAAATCCGTATTTTTTTGTATCCATCTTTTGAAACGTTTCAGCTAGCGTTTCACGATGAGGGCTTGCCCCTCTCTCAAAGCAGACTCGCCGCCAACGACAACACGTTCACCAGCGTCAAGTCCGCCTAAAACCTCGATATCGCCATCGAGTCGAGCGCCGGTCTTGACGAGACGCAGCTGAGCGGCGCCCTCGTGCGCTACGAATACACGCTCCATCTGGCCCACACGTGAAACAGCTGATTCAGGTACCGTTACAACCCGTTTAGAAGGGCCCAAAACGACGAGCTTCGCAAACTGTCCTGAGCGGGCGGATACACCGCCGGGCAAAGAAAAGCGAGCCGTCACTGTGCGACTCGAAATATCGAATCCCGAGGAAACCTCCTTGAGTACGGCCTGGAGCTGCCCTTCGCTGGCGGGTAGGCTCACGGAATAGTACGCGCCTAGTTCCAATCGGCCAGCGAGAGACTCGGGAATCGATGCCTCCACTTCGTACCCCGCGTCTCCCTGAACCTCAAGCAAGGGCATGCCAGGAGCCGAAAGACTTCCTTCGTCCGAGTAGATGCGCGACACCGATCCGTCGAAGGGCGCCCTCAACTCAGTGTAACCGAGCATCACCTCGGCCTCTTGCAGCACCGCATTCGCGATGGTAACGCGATCTGTCAGGTTCTTAACCGTCTCCGACGTGCTGGCACCTTTTTCCAAGAGCGAACGCTCTCGCTCTAGATCTCGCTTGGATTGGGTCAATTGCGCCTGTGCCTGCAGGACCTTCGCCGAAATTTCTGCTGCTTCTATTCTCACCAAAAGGTCGCCCGCCCTTACATTCTGTCCAAGATCGACAGGAATCGAACGTATCGTTCCCATAACTTTAGGAGCGATTACAGCCCGCTCGCTAGCCCGAACCACACCGGTAATCGCAACTCGACCAGGCAATTCCACGCCATCCGCGACAGCCAGCTCGACGAGAGCGGCAGGCAATGCAGGAGGCGTTTCGACCGACGCTTCGCCTGCGCGCTTCGAGCAAGCTCCCATTCCCAAGAGAACCAATGCTCCCACGCTCAATAAAAATCCTTTATCCAAATTCGTCTTCATCCTTCGAAATAGTTTTAGCTGTAAGTTCAGTTCTGTATCGGAAATAGCCCTACTGCTTTGCGCAACTGGGCAATCGCTATCTTCAAATCGGCCAAGGCAATCGCTCGCCGCATGCGCGCCTCCATCAATCTCCCTTCCACTCCGATCAGCTCGGCAGTGAGCAAGGCCCCCGCCTCGAAACGAGAGCGGCTGAGCGAGGCGCTTTCCTCAGCTTGAGCAAGCGACAGCTCCGTGACCGCGACGCGCTCCTTGGCCAACTCTACAGCGAGTCGAGCCTGTTCGACTTCTAGTCCGATACCGAGTTCGGCTTTACGGATGTATTGCCGCAGCGCGGCCAACTGGGCTTCCGCTTGCTTCACCTTGGACGCCGTCCTACCGCCATCGAAGATATCGATGTTTACCGCAACCCCAGCCAACCAGGAATCTGCCCCTTTCTCCGTCTCCCAGCCTTGATCGTACTGGTAGCTCGCGAAGCCCATGACTTTTGGCCTGCCTCCCCCCGCTGCCAAAGAACGCATTGCTGAGGCAGCCTTTTCTCGCTCGCGCAGCGCTTGCAGCTCAGGGCGCCCTGAATAGTCGTACGTATCAGGTTCCAGGATACGGTTCACGCCGCTATCATCCAACGACAAAACAACCTCGCTTCCATCTGCCGGCAGACCGAGCACGAAAGCGAAACCGCGCTCTGCTAGACGCTTGAAGTGACGCGCCTGTGCAAGCTGCTCCTTGGTCTGAGCAAGTTGCACCTCTAAACTCAGCAAGTCGGACTTCAAAACCTGTCCCGCATCATAACGCAGTTGCGCATTGGATACAGCGGCCTCGTAAGCCTTCACTCCCGCTCGTACCGCCTCAACAGCTTCCGACGCTTTTCGAATATCCAGATAAGCTTTGACCGTTTGGGCGACGAGCGCCTGCCGTGCAGCCTCATCGTCAAAGGTCGCCGCGCTCAACCCAGCTTCGGCAGCTTTTTTGCCAGCGGCAACCTGGCCGCCCGCGTAAAGATTAAGGCCCACTACGGCGCTCGCGTTGAGATTATCGATCCTGCCCGGATTATTGAAGTCGAGGCCAAAATCAAAGGCGCGCTGGTTCAAAATGGAACCGAATGCCATCATTGGGCTGTCCGTCTGCATGTAACTGCTCTTCACCGACAGCTGAGGCATCCCGTAAGACCGAGCCTCCTCCAACATCGCTTCCGCCCCAGCAATGCGCGACTGGGCAACCTGGGCGTCCGGGCTGTTTTGCAAAGCCGTTTCTATGGCGGCCTGCAACGTCCACGGCTGGGTCTGAGGCAGGCCCGTGCTCGCGACTAAAAAGGCCATGCCGACCATCGTCATGTTCATTCTCTTAAGCTTCATCATTCTCTAAGCGCTCGGGCTTCCCAAAGCGTAAACCAAACCGATCGTCCCCCCCGTAAAGCGCGCCACGCCACCATGTCGCGGTCAGCGGACAAGCCCCCGAACTGCATTGGCCAAAATATCCCAGAACCGCCCCTAGCAGCAGTCCCAGTCCTATCGGCAGGAGATAGCGCAACATCTTCGTCCCCCGCTTCCCTACTCGAAGGCGCAACCACTCTTCATGCCCATCTTCTTGAGCATGAATGCCAAAGGGCAGATGCGCGTGAAGGCCGCTTGAAACATGTTGAGGCCGACGAACGCAGGAAGAATGAACCAGAACTGGTTTACCCAAACGCCCAACGCGACCCCGGCCAGGATCATCGTGCCTGCAAATGCGAAAACGATACGATCAATATTCATGAAGCTTTTCTAATTTAGATTTTTCTAATATTGCAAGCTTTACTTTAGAGTTTTCTAATATTTACTTGCAACCGACAGAGAGGAAACCTACCGAAATGCTCGAAGAAATCATGCCGACCGAAAAAGAAATAGCGTCACTGATGCGGGCAGTAGGCACGCTTAAGGCCATGGCCAATCCAAAGCGCCTCGCGATCCTTTGCCGGCTAGGCGAAGGAGAGGTCAGCGTTGGCAACCTGAGCGTCGAAGTCGAATTGAGCCAGTCCGCCCTCTCCCAACACCTGGCCAAGCTAAGGGAGCTCAGTCTGGTGGCGACTCGCCGAGACCAGCAAACCATCTACTACCGCCTCGATTCGCCGGAAATCGCCACCCTCATCGGCACCCTGCGCAAGCTTTACTGCGACTGAGGCATAGCCGGCCAAAGCGACTCGCGTCAAAAACCGGTACACAAAAAAGACTCCGTCCTGATCGGTACGGAGTCTTCGAAAATCTTTATTGGCTTTCGCTCAAAGCTTAGCGTCCACGACCGTATCCGCCGCCACCGCCGCGACGATCGCCACCGCGACCTCCGCCACCATAACCACCGCGGCCGCCGCCGCCGCCGCCGAAACCACGGCCACCACCGCCACTACGGGGAGCGCGAGGGGTTGCTTCGCGAACCGAGAGTTCGCGCCCGGCGATATCGCGGCCATTGAGGCCTTCGATTGCCGCTTTTGCCTGTTCGGCATCATCCATGGTCACGAATGCAAAGCCACGCGAACGTCCCGTTTCACGGTCAGTAATAATCTTCAGCTGCGAGATTGCGCCGAACTCTTCGAATGCGTCTTGCAGGTCGCCTTCAGTTGCGTCGAAGGAGATGTTTCCAACGTATATTTCCATATCTTTTGTATTTAGGCATCACTGTATTCGAAAAAGGGTAATTCGAACAGCGACGCCAAACCGGAAAACACCTCGGGACTCCCGAAACGAAATGGGCTCCCATAAACTAGCCACCCACAAGGCCCACTAATCCAGCAACAGCGAGCTAATTCGTGTCGAAGGAACAAATTTCAGCGAAAAATCACGACAGCTTGAGCGAAAGAGCCCCCAACAACTTGAGAAAATCTGGAGTCGGCGGCTCCACCCAAACCACTTGTTCGCCGGAACGAGGATGAATAAAGCCAAGTCGCTCGGCGTGAAGCATAGTACGTCGAGCGGAAATCAACGCACCTTCGAATCCGCGAACGTACACCTTCTCGCCTACGATCGGATGTCCAATCTCGCTCAGGTGAATTCGAATCTGGTGCGTGCGTCCAGTATCGATACGGCAAGCCACAAGCGATGCGTCGCCTACGCTTTGCACAAGGTGCAAGTGGGTAACGGCCCGTCTACCGAGCTCGTCCCCTTTTTTGTTCTTTGCGCCCTCCGCGACCGATCCGCGCAAACCATCCCCCGCGTCGCGAGCAATTCGCGTCTCGATGGTCTGAGCCTTCGGGCGACCGTGCACGATCGCCAAGTAACGACGTTCGATGGAATGGGAGCGAAACTGCTCCGAGAGAGCCTTCAAGGCAACATGGGTACGGGCAAAAACCACCAGTCCGCTCGTGTCCTTGTCGATACGATGCACGACCCCAAGACTGGCCCGATTGCTGGCCGCCTTCGGATCCTTGGCGCGCAAAAAGTCCAAGGCCAACCGGTCCAGCGTTTCCTCTTCCGGGCTTTCCGGATGCGGTACAGTCATCATCCCAGAAGGCTTGTTCAAAACAATGAGATCCTCGTCGTAATGCACGACAAGACGCGGATCGAGCTTGGGTTCCGCCCTTTGCTTAGGCTGGCTCATGCGGAGCTCGATACGCGTTCCTGCCGTTACCGGAAAGGATTGGTCAGCAACGCAATTCCCGTCGATAAACACCTTGCCCGTATCGATCCAAGCCCTCGCCTTCCCCCAAGGCAACTGGAAGTGCTGCTTCACCGTCTTGTCCAAACGAGCCCCATGGAGATCCTGGGAAATGAAACGGTCCGGCTGCCCCTCCGGCTTGGAATTGTCTGCTTTCTTTTCGATGGCGGAAATCTGGTGCCGGTCTCCCCCTCTGTCGAGCCCAGCGTTACCCCAATCCGCCAAGTTGCTTCCCGTGTCAAAACGTGGCCCTCGCGCCGTCCCGCGGCGCTTCGGTCAACGCTCCTTGACGAAGCCGTTGATACACTTCTCCAGCAATTTCATAAGCTGGCGAACGGAGTCGCTGAGGTAACGGTCCGGGTGATGCACCATGGAGATGTCTCGCCCGATCTTGGCATCCGAAATCTCCCGATAGCACAATCCCTCCGACAATGAGCCCAGCACCGACATCTTCGGCAGCAGGGAAACGCCTTGCCCGCTGTTCACGAGCTTGAGGATCGTGTCGATTTGAGCGCTTTCGAAGGAGGCCTTCGGACGCGTATCCGTATCTTGGATAAATTCGTTGATCTGGCGACCCGCGCAATGAATCTGGCTCAAGGGCAAAAACGGCTCCCGGCGCACGTCCGCCGCTAGCACGCGACGCTTCTTGGCCAAGGCATGACCCTTGGGCACAACCAAGACGAAAGGCTCGCGAGCGATCACCTTGACAAGGAGCCGCGGCTCCTCCACCGGGGTCGACATCAAGGCAAAGTCCAAGCTCCCATCGAGAATGCTGCCCAGCAAACCCTCCGTAAAATTTTCCTGCATGGTGAAAGGCGGTATGTCCGCCTGATTCGCATGGCTCACCACGTAGGGAATCAAGTAGGGAGCGATCGTCAAAGTCGCGCCGAAATGAGCCTCTCCTCCCGATACGACAGCATCCCTCATCTCGTCCAAGGTACTCTGGTGCAAGCGCAGCAACGACTCCGCCTTGCCCTCGAGCTGCTTGCCTACGTTGGTCAGGACGATGGTCCTACCTTGGCGGTGAAACAAGGGCCCGCCCAGCTCCGTTTCCAGCTTCTTGATCTGGATACTCAAGGCCGGTTGGGATACCCGGCACTCCTCCGCAGCGCGGGTAAAATTCCGATGCTTGGCCACTGAACTGAAGTACCTCAACTGCTGCAATTCCATAAATGCAGCTTATCGAAACCATATCTATTATATATTTCAACTATCTTCCTAGCGATGCTAGTATCCGCCTCATCCAAAAACGGAGCGCCCCAAAAACGGGCGTGACAAACCCAGCGAGAGGCCTCACCTCTGCAATCAATTTATGGCAAAGATCAACAGCACCATTCCTGAATTCAAAGCTCAAGCTTTCCACAACGGAGAGTTCGTAACCGTTTCTTCCGACGACGTGAAGGGCAAGTGGGCAGTCTTCTGCTTCTACCCAGCGGATTTCACCTTCGTTTGCCCAACGGAACTCGGCGACCTAGCTGACCACTACGAAGAGCTGCAAGCTGCTGGCGTTGAAGTGTATTCGGTTTCTACCGACACTCACTTCGTGCACAAGGCATGGCACGACGCCTCCGAAACCATCAACAAGATCAAGTTCCCGATGATCGGCGACCCGACCGGCGCCATCACCCGTGGATTCGACGTCATGATCGAAGAAGAAGGCCTCGCGTTGCGCGGCACGTTCGTTGTGAATCCAGAGGGTCAAATCAAGGTTGCTGAAGTGCACGACCTCGGAATCGGCCGCTCTGCCAAGGATCTCGTCCGCAAGGTCAAAGCTGCTCAGTACGTCGCTAACAACGACGGCCAGGTTTGCCCGGCAAAGTGGGAGCCAGGCGAAGAAACCCTCACGCCAAGCTTGGACCTCGTCGGCAAGATCTAAGCCGTATCCAATCTTTCCAAACAATCCCCTTCGCCTCCACGCGAGGGGGATTTTTTTCAGCCAAGCCAGTAGGGCTGTCGCTCGCGACACGCCGCGTTTCCTGACCTCTAAAGAGGCTGCGTGATACGGCGTCTCCCAAGCGTCATCTACTTGAACAGATTCCACAGAACGACCCGCATTTCGAAAATGAAGCTCACTCCGCAAATCATCGACACCCTTAAAGCCTACTCCGAGAAGCTCACCCGCTCGGTGCAGATCAAGCTCTTCGACGGCAAACACTCCAAGCGCCCCGAGCTCGTGGATATGCTCAAGCAAGTCGATTCCGTCTCGGACAAAATCGAGTTCATCTACAGCGAAACCGGATTCAACGTGCGCGAAGGCCTCACCTTCGAAATCCAGGCGGACCACAAGCCGACCGGCATCCGCTTCTCCGGCATCCCCGGCGGACACGAGTTCAACTCCTTCGTGCTCGCCTTCCTGCAAGCCGGCGGCATCCCCGTGAAGCTCGACGACAGCATCATCCGCCAAGTCGCAGCCATCGACACCGAGCTCAGCTTCGAAGTCATCGTTTCACTCGACTGCCACAACTGCCCCGACGTCGTCCAGACGCTCAACCAGTTCTCCATTATCAATCCGCTCATTTCTTGCGAGATGATCGACGGCGCCACCCACAAGAAATTCGCCGAAGAGCGAAACGTACAAGGCGTGCCCACCGTTTTCCTCAACCGAAAGCCCTTTTCGAGCGGACAGATCAACGCAGCAGAAATCTTGGAAAAGCTGAAGAAGATCGTCACCGTCGCTCCCGTGAGGGCAGTCGCCGACCACACGCTCTACGACGTCGCCGTGGTGGGAGGCGGTCCTGCGGCCGCCGCAGCTGCCATCTACACTGCCCGCAAAGGACTGAAGGTGCTCATGCTGGCCGAGAAGATCGGCGGACAAGTGGCCGATACCATGGGAATTGAGAATCTGATCGGCATCACCAAAACGACCGGTCCCGAGTTGACCAAGAACTTGCGCGCCCACGTTGAGGCCTACCCTGTCAAGATTCGCGAGGAAGTCCGCGTCGACGGCCTCAACAAACGAGACGACGGCGACTGGCAGCTCAGCCTAAGCAGCAAGGAGACGATCAAAAGCCGCTCCGTGATCCTCGCCACCGGGGCCAAATGGCGAGAGCTCGGCGTGCCTGGCGAAAAGGAAAACGTAGGCAAAGGCGTCGCCTACTGCCCTCACTGCGATGGGCCCTTTTTCAAGGGCAAAGACGTGGTGGTAGTGGGAGGCGGCAATTCCGGAGTCGAGGCGGCGCTCGACCTCGCCGGGATCGTCAAGTCCGTCACCGTCGTAGAATTTTTGGATACCCTGAAAGCGGACCAAGTATTGGTCGACCAACTACACGGTACCGCGAATGCCACCATCATTACCGGAACTGCTACAGAAAGCATCGAATCCGACGGCAAGAAGGTGACGTCCATGATCTTGAAGGACCGAGCCAGCGGAGAAACGCGCGAATACCCAACCGACGGGGTCTTCGTACAGATCGGCCTCGCTCCCAACAGCGCCTTCGCGAAAGAGGTGGTCGCAACCAACAAGTACGGCGAGATCGAAATCAACACGCGTTGCGAAACGAACCAAAGCGGCATCTTCGCAGCTGGAGACGTCACCACCGTTCCCTACAAGCAGATCGTTGTCTCGATGGGCGAAGGCGCCAAAGCCGGCCTGTCCGCCTTCGAATACCTGCTCAAGCAGGCCAAAACCGGGAAATAGCAAGAGCGTCCCAACCCGTAGCGCCGAGCTTCAGCCAGCGTCCTTGGAATTTGTATTTGTAGGGCTGTCGCTCGCGACACGCCGCGTTGCTTATGCATTGCGGAACGACGCGAGCGCCGACCCTACGAATTTTGCGCTGCGGTCGCGGGCCGACGCTCTACGCTACGCTTCCCTCACCCTCTCCTCAAATCCCAAATCGCTCGGCATTTCTTGGCCAGACGGGCAAAGGCTTCAGGCGTTATCGCTTGCTTGGGATCGTCTCCGAGTCCGCCCATGGGGTCGATGTTCGACTCGATACAGAGCCCGTCCGCCCCATAGGCAACTGCCGCCATGCTGCAGGCCTCCACGTAGGTCGACTTGCCAACGGAGTGAGACGGATCCACCACCACTGGAGCCCAAGTCCTTTCCTTGAGCAAGGGGGTGATGCTCTCGTCGGGATGGTTTCGATAGCCTTCGAGTCCGGGCAAAGTGCCGCGGGGACACAGGATCACGTTAGGGTTCCCGAACGTCACGATGTACTCGGCAGCCGAAATGAATTCGTTGACCGGTCCCAGATGGCGACCTCGCTTCAGGAGAACCACCGTGTCGCGACCCGCGATCTTTTTGCCTATTTGCCTCAACAAGGAATAGTTCAAGGCATTGCGGGTTCCCACTTGCAACATGTGCACGCCGGCATCCAGTGCGAGGTCCAACTGCTCCTCGTCCATCACCTCCGCGTTCACCGGCAAGCCGGTGCGGCGTGAAGCCTCCATCAGGATTTCCAAGGCTTTGGCGTCCCCTTGATACGAGTACGGATTGGTGCGCGGCTTCCAAACGCCTCCCCTGAGGGCCTGCACGCCGGCTTCCTTCAAGGCATCCGCAGTCTCGTAAAACTTGTTCGGCTGCTTCGGATCCACCGTACAGTGTCCGCCTATCAGCAGCAACTGCTTGCCAAGCTCGACTCCTCCAAAGACTACCCGATGGTTGTTCAATCCCGAGCGGATATCCAGAAGCTTGTGGGGAGACTGGATCTTATCGACGCGATCGACGTAAACGAGCCCCTCCAGCCGATTGATCATCAGCTCGTGTCGCTCGTCTCCAACTATCGCATACACGCTTTGCCCTGCCCCGTCGATCACTTGAATCGAGCAATCGAAATCCTGCACAATAGAGAGAATTTCCTTCAGTTGAGCATCGGTGAGCTTGGGCGCTTTAGGGATAATCATGAGCTAAGCCTAAGCGCCTTCCAGCCGATCTCAAATCGGACTACGCCTTTTCGAAAAGGTAAAACTCATATCGCTTCACTTCGCTGAAGCGCTTCGAGTCGAGCAAGGGAAGCTGATCCTCCATCTTCTTGATTTTCTTGCGCCCCAGCCATTTCACGAACTTGAAGCAAACGCTGTGCTTTTCGCGGAACCGCTCCGTGAACATGTCGGCTGCCATCAGGATACGATCTGCGATGAGCTTTCCCATGTCCAAGGTTTTGGCCGCTTCGCGAGTGATATCGCGTTGCTCCACGATCTGGTAGCCCTTCTCTTCAGCTGTCTTCAAAAAGGTCTCCCTGCAGTGTCCACTCTTGGAAAGGATCCCCGCATCGTGATCCACCACGAAATAATCGCAGACCATCAGGTGCCCGCCCGGCTTGAGGGCCAAGGCCGCATTCTCGAACACACGGTCTACCGGGATGTACTGGCAAGACTCGCTCATGATGATGCAGTCGTACTTGCCTGCCTCGGGCTCGAACTCCTCGAAGCGGTAGTGATGGAAGGGAACCTTCAGCTTCTCGGCAAAATAGCGCTTCTGGTTGCGGTCGGGAGACAGGCCTTCCACCTCGTAGCCCCGCTTTTGCAAGTTGACGCACATCTCGCCCGTACCACAGCCGACATCGAGAATCCTGGTGCTTCCCTCCGGAATGCTATCGAGTAAAAAGTTCTCGTAGCGTTCCTGCGCCTCTTTCAAGGCTTCGAACGTCAACTCGTCGTCGTCGTTCCATATTCCGTAGTGAAGACGCTCGAGACCGAGCACATCGCGATAAAACCTCAAGGCGGTATCGTTACTCGCCTTTTCGGACCGGGATTCTGCCATATATTTGGGGATAGTACGTTGTGGGGAGGAGTGCTGCAGGGCGAGGCCCCTACATGTGTTAGCTAATTTTCAAATAGACTAGCAGAAGCCATGCCTTGTAAAGGCTTTTCACCTAGGGCGCTCTCGAAAGAGTCGTTTCCCACAGGGGCCTTCCACCCTAAAACGATCTTCCACCTTCTTCGCTTCGGTAGCGGCAAAATGGCTTCACCTCACCTTCCGGTTTGCTCGAATTTAAGCAGGGAGCAGTTCATTCAAAACGAAGAAAGCCGTATCCTATCCAAGGATACGGCTCCGTAAAATCGCTTTTCACCTGATCGCCGAATCACGATCTCGCCTTAGCAAAGCTTACTCTCTGGTCTTCAGGCCTAGGCGCTTGAGAACCTCTCCCAAATCGAAAGCGGAGATCGCGCGATCGTTGTCGCAGGCGTAGAAAAGCCCGTGCGGGTAGCGTGGCGTAGCCTTCTGGCTTAGCCAAATGCCATCCGTGTTGAGCGTCCGCTCACCCGAAAAGCTTCCGCGGTACTCCAAGCTCTCACGATCGAAAACGTGGAACCAATTTTCAATTTTTCCTTGGTCCGTTACGATCCAGTAACCCGCCTTGGCCGAAACCTCGTACAGGGCGATGCCTTCTACCTGGTTCTTGAAAATCCCTTTCCCGAACGTCTTGCCGGTAAACTGGCCATCGAGGTCGTAGACCTTCACCTGCCGGCCCTTGCTATCATCTTCTAGCTCTTCAGCGACAAGAAGCCTGTTGTGGACGGGATCGCCAAAGACGGATTCGACCACATACAGACGGCCATCTCCCGACGTCGCCCCAAACGCCGTTTCCCATTCCGCATCCGCCGTGGAACCCGCCGTCTCCAAGAGGTAACGATTGATGCGATGGTTCAAGTCGCGGTCGGCTGGGATTTCCTCATCCGCCGTCTCGTAGTTGTCAGCCACATACACGGCATACTCGCCGCCACCGAGCGGTTGCACGTAAAGGCCATAAGGCTTACCTAACTGCTCTTCGCCAAAGGTCGCGATTCCTACCATCGTTGGAAGATACACAACTTGCACGCGGCGGTTGTCGCGCTCGACGACCAGCATGTAGTCATCGACAACCCAAACCCCATTGGGCCTGCTGAACTGCCCGAGCTCGGATCCCAAGCCCCCGAGGCGTTGCACCATCGCGCCGTTTTCCGCATCGAACACATTGACGGAATGCCCCGCCTTGCTGGTCGCAAAAAGCAAATTGCGGCCATCGGCAGCATGCCACACCGCGGGAGAGTCGATATTCTCCCTCGATTGATCGGTGGTGAAGAAGACTTCCTTTACCACTACTTTGTTCTCTTCCGCCTTGCTCGCAGCGAGAAGGCAAAAGCAGGCGCTAACTAATACTAACTTCTTTATCATTACTAAAAAAACAGAAAGGGCCGCCGCACGCGAACGAGGCATACGGCGGCAATTTTAAACGAAACGGTTGAACAAGCAGCTGCCGGCTAGTAGTGCCAGCGGAAGCCGATGTTCGAACTCCAACCATACTCCTCCACTTGGCCGTTGCGATCAGGGCCACCGTTGGGCGACTTGAGGAACACGCGGAATGGCTCGTCCGTGATGTTGAGGATTTCGGTGTAGAAGGTCCAATTGTCCGTAGCGCGGTAACGGAAGGTTACGTCGACCTGGCTGAAGTCGTCGACGTAGAGGTCCTCGAAGGCATTGCCACCGATGGCTTCGTCTTCACGCAAACGCTCGCTGCGCCAGTTCATGGCGACGCGACCGAAGAACTTGCCTTGCTCGTAAGTGAAGGCGAGATTTCCTACCGTATCGGACTGACCGATGAAGGGAATTTCCTCTCCTTCGCGGGTTGGGTAAGTCGCGTCACTGTCAAGGAACGTAATGTTTGCCATCAGTCCGAACGCTTCGAACGCGTCGCCAAAGATGCCGAGCTGCTGCTGGTAGGCCAGTTCCAGTCCCTTGATATCGCCGTCGCTTCCGTTACTAAACGTAGTTATTTCCTCGATACCAGTAAGTGATGGGTTTTCGTTCCAGAAACGCTCAAAGTACTCAGGGTCGTCTTCGCTGTTGTAGCTCTGCTCAAAGGAGAAATTCTCGATATCCTTGACGAAGACAGCGGCCGACACGACGCCTAGCGATGGCAGGTAGTACTCGACAGAAGCGTCCCAGTTAGTCGATTCCAAGGTTTCCAGATAAGGATTACCGATCTCCATTTCATCGCCGTCATCATTGATAAGGCGACGGAAAGCGGTGTCCCCAAATCCTGGGCGAGCCAAGGAGTTGGACCAAGAGGCGCGATAAACGAGATTCTCGGAAGCGTCGTAGCGGTACTGGAAGCTTGGGAGGAAGTTGTCGTAGTCTCGGCTCTCCATAATTGGAGTGCCTGCATCGGAATCTTCGATATACTCGAAGCCACGCGTCTCGAAGTCCGTTTGCTCGAAACGAGCGCCGGCGATGAAGCTAGACTTTCCGGCTGACCAGCCAGCCATTCCGTAAACGGCGAAGATGTCTTCTTCCGAATTCCAGTCGTCGAATACGCTGTCTTCAACGCTCCGGGAGGATTCGAAGGAATCTTCGCTGCCGAAAAACGCGGCGTTTACCTTGGCAGGGTCGATGCGCGGAGCCTTCAAGAAGGGATAGTCAGTGATCGCACCCTGCAAGTTCGCGAAGGAAAACGAATCCGGGCCATCCTCGTACTCGATCAGTTCCGCCTCGCTGCTCTTCTCCTTGGTACGCATACGGAGTCCGAACTTGACGTAGGCACGGTTGTCTCCTGAGAAATCGTAGCGTGCGTTGAGGGCTAGGTCGAGAGAGTCTTCTTCTCCGGACTCGTTGGTGAGCTCGACCTTATCGAACGCGTCGTATGTACCCGCTTCCAAAATGCTTGGGCCAGCGATCTGAGTGACTGCGAAGTCGTATGGATTGGTGAAGCTGTATTCGAAACTTACGTCGCCCTCCTCACGCTCGAAACGAGTCGAGGTTTCATTGGGACGCGTTTCCTCTCCCTTGGAGAGCCCAGCGAAGCCATCGAGCGTCCAGCTGTCGATCAGCTTTTCAAATCCAACGATTGCGCCAAAGACTTCCTGATCCTTTTCGCGTTGGCGCAGGCGACGGGCCAGACCCTCGACATTTTCTACCGTTCCAGCTCCAGCAGCGAGCGCGGTGAGCTCTCCGTCCTCGAATGGAATAATGGTACGATAACGGTTTTCCGTATCCGTGAAGTTGCTGTAGTTTGTTCTTACATACACCTTCGTCTCGTCGTCTGGACGCGTTTCGATAGTGGCAGTCAATCCCTTGCGCTCGCGCTTGATCTCGTACTCGCGGAACTGAACTTCGGCTGGAAAGTAGTGTGGCCCAATGTCGTCGTCCTGATCCCATGCATCCGCGACTTCGTAGTTGTGGGAGCCATACTCGCGGCTCTGGAAAGACGGAGCGACCAAGAAGCCCCACTTGCCGTTGTCCGAGATCCAAGAGGTTTCTCCATTGAACTTGTGGCTCCAGTCTCCGGTGATGTCGGAATAGGTCATCTGCAGGCCGGCCTGAGCTCCAAAAACGTCACCGTCGAATGGACTCTTCGTTTTGATGTTCACCTTACCGGCAATTCCTTCCGCATCCATATCCGGGGTCGGAACCTTGGTAACTTCGATTGAGGAAAGCATGTCAGAAGAGACAACGTCCAACGCTGTCGCTCGCTCACCGAGGTCGGCTCCAGCGAAAGCGGCGCCATCCAACTCGACGGAGGTAAAGGTATAGTTCAGGCCACGCAAAACGACGTAGCGGCCTTCGCCTTGGTCGCGATAGAGCGCAACACCGGGAACACGCTGCAAGGACTCGGCAGCGTTCTGGTCGGGGAAGTTGCCAATCTCGTCCGAAGCAACGATGTTGCTAAGGGAATCGGCAGCTCTCTGACGGTTCAAGGCGCGAGCGGAGCCCACCAGGGTACCCTCGACCCTGAACGAATCCAACTCAACGATTTCTCCACTGGAAAACTTAACGTCGGCGCGAACAGTTCCGCTAGCGGGAACTTCGACGTAGGTCTCCGTTGCGTCGTATCCAAGATAGGATACGCGAAGCATTTTTTCTCCAGCTGGAACGTTTGCCAAAACAAAGTTGCCTTGGTCGTCCGTGTAGGACTTCAGGTCGCTGTTGACGACTTGCACTAGAGCTCCTCCCAGAGCGAGATCAACGTATTCGTCAGTTACTCGACCAACGATTTTCGCGTTTTGCGAGTACGCTACGGTAGCCCCCACGCACAATACAGCGAGGAACTGCCAGAGGCCTCTAAATGTTATCGATGATGATGTTCTCATGTTCGTTGCAGAATAAGATAAGATAGAAAAGCCCATGTGCTGGTCGGGCTGTTTCGCCCTGTCAACCGAGCCAAGGCGTCTGCGCCGTTTCTTAACGTTCCCGCCTTATTTCCGTCACAAACCACACGATTCCGTCACGGCAGGCCCTCCCCCGGCCTCAAAAACAGCAACTTGAAACGACGCTGTCACCGCGGGCCAAAAGCCCCGCAAAGCAGCCTATCCTTTTCCATTCTCTTAGGGGCGTTCAACAAACGCGCTGAGCGCTTTCCGCAGAGCAAATGCCATCCCTCCCAGTTCTCGGGTGCCTTTCCCCGTATCCGCTACGCTTTTACACTCAGATTACCCCGGGAAGGATCGAATTAGCGCTTTTTTCAAACCTGAGCGGCACCGTTTTACCGCTACGAATGCCGTTACTAGAAGGTACGACCGCGTCGTGGATCGGCCTTGTTCTAGGCAGTTGCGCCATGAGCAGCCCCCAGCGACGAAGCGTCGATTTTCCAACCTAAGCTACATCAATGATAGTCGACTTGCCAAAACCCGGAGGCTTCGCCTCCCTCACCTCATCCAGCCCCAAGCTGGACTCAGTGCCGCTCGGCCGAGTCTTGCGCGGACTCGCCGATCGACTCTCAATCGAAGCTCCAGAATCGATAGACCAAACCCTGGAGCTTTTTCTGGACGAACACGAACGCTACGCTAACGCCACCCGTATCGCGAGTCTTTCAGCCGCTCATGCGCTCAAAGCCTGGGCCGCCGAGAGACTTCCTAGCATCGGACTGTCCTACGGCTTCACCAATCGCATCGAGCAAGAAACGATCAAGTCGAACCTGGACGAGACCGCTCCTCTCAAGCTGGTCGAATTCGCGGACGACCTCACGCTCATCGCTGGGTACTGCCGCCGGCTCGAGGAACTGAAGATTGAAGCGGCTCCGCACTCTCACGGCCTCTGCTTCCGCTTCTACTTCCGAGGCAGATGCTCCGACGAGTCGCGTGTACGCATCGAGGAGGAGAGCGTCGCCAAGCTACTGAACGAAGGCAACCGCGACAATTCCCTAAAGAAGCGCGTCTTCACCACCCAAACGCAGGTTGAGGCAGAATGCATCGTGTTGAGAAAGAAAGTGCGACTGGGCTTCAGCCCTACCCACTGAGCGAACAAGTAGCGGTGGAATACGTTTTCCGTACGGCTCCAGCCCTAGGCTGGGCCGTTTTTTTTTGAGTATTTCCGTCCCGGCCCAAGCTCTCGTCCAAGTGGAGCTTCAGCAGCTTGCGAGCTCGGTAGAGCCGCGTTTCCACGCCTCGAACCGAGCAGCCCACCACCTCCGAAATCTCTTTGTAGCTCAACTCCTGGTAGTGGTGCAGCAAGACCGCTGTTCGCAGGTCGTGAGGCAACTCAGCCACCGCGCGCTTGAGCGCGCGCAAGTCTTCGTCTCGCTCCATCGCGTCGATCGGAAGCTCGTCCTCCGCGGGCAAGACCTCCAGGAGCGACCTCCCAAAACCCTCTTTCTTGGACTCCTCCCCCTCTAAGGAAGTCTCAGGATGCCGCTTCCTCCAACGTGCCCGGTTCTTGCAAAGGTTGGCCGCAATCGTGAAAACCCAGGAAGAAAAGGGATAGCTGAAATTGTACTTCTTGCGCTTGGTAAAGACGCGCACGAAGGTCTCTTGCACGATGTCACGCGTCGCGAACTCGTTCTGCGTGTAGCGGTAGATGAAAGCGTACAGGGGCCGCTCCCACTTCTCTATGATCCGCTCCAACGCCTCGGGCGACCCTTGCAAAAGGTCCCGCATCAACTCCTGATCGTATGCCCCAGCGCTACGCATCAGTTGACCCTTCGCTCCCCAAGGAGCCATCCGGATAGAGAGACTGCAACAGCTTGCGATAACGAGCTTTCTGGGAAGGCTCGATCACAGCTTCGACCTTGCCCAACAACTCCGCCGTTAAGCGGGCCGACTGCTCGCTCAAGCGTTTTTGAGACTGGAGCAATTCGTACAACTCGAAGTAGTCGACCACGTCGTTCTTCATTCGCTTGCGGTCGAAGGCCCTGAACCTGCGATGGCTCTCCACTAGTTCGGCAAACAATTCGTCGAAGGCTACCTCGTAGTTGCTGTGCAAGGCGCTCACCTGCCGGTACTGGGGCTCGGTCAAATCGAGTTCGCCCTGCAACCAGCCCAGGCCAGCTAGGAGAACCGGCGCCACCGGAGACTTCCCGCTTCCTGGTCCGATTCCCTCGCTCGCGAATTGTTCCGCCCCCGTCATCGCCTGCAAGCGATAGATCGGATCGATCGACAAGCGATAACTGAAAGTGAGCTGCTCACCCGGGTCCTTGCCAGCGAGCGGCACGAATTGCGACAATCCCATTCCCGCGAGCACGAACAAAGCCGCGAAGCCCGCTGCGAGCCCGGGCCGCGAGAGCGCGTTGCCTATCCACTCCAAGGCAGTCCCTTTGCTTGCGGGACGCTCCGCTCTCGCCCGCACTCGGGCCGCAAGGTCCTCGTCCGGCCGGAAACGGTCGTGCCACCGTTGCATTAGTTTATCGATATGATCGTCTTCGGACATCGTCCATCTTGTTTGGGGCGCTGAAAGGTAAAACGCGCTGACAGCACACTCACATACCCTAGCGACAGAGGCAACCCTTCAGAAAATATGCCTTGAAGGGTTCTCCCGTTCCTTGGAGTAAGTCTAGTCCAGCAACTCAATGAATCGCCATCCGAAGAACGCATTGCTCTGTATCCTGCTGCTTTTGCAAGCCGGCCTCTTGGCTGAACCCGAGCAGGAAATCGTTCGCTACCGAGCCGATTCGCAGGCCCAGCTGGAGTTCCAAATCACCCAGACCAAAGACCCCATCTTTCCAAATTCGCTGAAGCTGAGAGGCTTCATGGAAGGAAACGCTACCTTCGCAATCTTCATCAACCAATTCGGGGAACTGGAAGATTTCCTCCTCGTCGAAGCGAGCCACATCGATTTCGCGAAGGCCGCGGAGAAAGCCATTCCAGACTGGCGCTTTTCCGTACCCCGCGTCGACGGGGAAGTTGCCGCCATCGCGAGCAAGATAAGGATCAACTTCGAACGCGGCAACGGCGTCGTGTACGAGACAATTGGATACGAACCGCTTCTACCGGGAAGCCAGCTCATAAAGCGCGATTCGGAAAGCTATCGCGTCTACACCTTGGACGAATTGGACAGCATCCCTATCCCCAGCTACATTGCAAAGCCGAGCTTCCACGACGAGATGCTTGAGGAACGCAACGTCGTAAACGCGGTGTTCCAGTTCTACATCGATACCGAAGGCAACGTTCGCATCCCTACCCTCAGGGAAGCGGACGACCTCGTGGACGAACGTCTTCTCCTCATTGCCCAGGAAGCCCTGCTGCAATGGAAGTTCGAACCCCCGATGCGAGACAATCGTCCCGTGGTGGCCAGAGCTGCCCAACCGTTTCGCTTCAAGAAAAAGGACAGCCGCCTCCCAGGAAGGTAGCCGGACCTACCCCGCGCCGATTTTCGATTTTGGGGAGCGATGAGCTGAAGTAGCAGCCGCCGCAACGGCGTAGACCTATTGGGCCCAGTTACATTCGATCAACCCTCGACCCAAAGGAATAAGATGAAATTGGCGAAGACATTTCTGCACGCCTGCCTGCTTCTAGCAGCCACCGTCCCCTCCACCAGCGGGAACCCCGGGCAACCGTTTTCGAAGTACCCCGGACTCGATCTGCAATTCAAAGTACTGAAGCTACCCCATTTTCCCCAATCCCTAGAGGAAGAAGGCTACTTGGAGGGCCAAGTGAGAGTTGCCCTCGATATCGACTATGCGGGCGAGCTGCGCGACTGGCTCGTACTGGAGTCCTCCCACCCTGCCTTCACCCAATCTCTCGAGCGCGTGATCGAGGACTGGAGGTTCACCGCCCCCTACCTAAACGGCGAGAACAAGTCCATCGTCACGGAACTGGGAATCCAGTTCCGCTCCGAAGGGAACGTCGTTAGCATGACTTCCGTGGCAAGCGCCCTCAATCGCCGCTTTAACGACTTGACCGGCTACGGCTCCCGCTACAGTGGACTATCAAGTATCAAGGATCTCGATACGCCGCCTTATCCGATTTCCCAAGAACCGCCTAGCGTTCCCGAGGAGCTAATCGAAAAGTATGATGGTTCGCGCGCCGTATTCACCTTCTACGTCGACGAAGCTGGACAGGTGAGAATTCCCGTGCTCAGCCAGACAGACGGCGATCCCGACGTTTTGATGCTGCTCGCGGCGCAGGACGCCATCGCTCAATGGCGATTCGAGCCCCCTACCCAAAACCGAAAGCCCGTAAAAATTCAGCTCTCGCAAACCTTCGTATTCAAAAAGTGAAACATCCTTGCGATTGAGCCAAAAAAAAAAGCCCGGAACGATTTATTTCGGGCTCATAAAATTTTTCGTAAGAGACGCTTCTAGTCCTTGGCAATCTCCTCGTAGGCCGCAGCGTCCAGCAACGCTTCGAGCGCATCCGGATTCGTAAGCTTGATTTTCAGGATCCACCCGTTCTCGTAGGGCGAGTTGTTCACGCTCTCCGGAGAATCTTGCAAATCCTCGTTCACCTCGACCACTTCCGCGTCCACCGGCATGTAGAGGTCCGAGGCCGCCTTGACAGACTCGACCACGCCGAAGCTTTCGCCGGCCTCGAAGCTGTCACCCACTTCCGGTACCTCCACGAAAGTGATATCGCCCAAGCTGTTTTGGGCAAAGTCCGTGATCCCGATGATCGCCTCGTCTCCTTCGAGGAGCTTTAGCCATTCGTGGTCTTTAGTGTACTTGAGGTCTGCTGGGATGCTCATTTTCGAAAGTCAGGTGTTTTAAGAAAATTAGAGAAGGTGCGAATCGAAGTGCCGCATCATCGACAGCGAACTGCCTGCCGACAAGTTTCAAATCCAGAAATCAGGCTTGCGGATTGAGCGGCAAAAACGGGGGTCGCGTGCGCTCGATGGGAAATACCTTTCCGCGGAGGTCAACCGCGAGCGCCTCGGATTTCGCCGCAGAGGCATCAACCAAAGCGGAACCGATCGCCTCGTTGAGGATTGGCGAAAAGGTTCCGGAAACCACCGTTCCCACTTTGGCCCCGTCCAAGACGATTTCCGTTCCTGGGCGAGCGATGCGCCGTCCGCCTGTCTTGAAGAAAACAACTTTCTTGTCTGCCCCTTGGGCCTTCTTTGCTTCGATTGCGGACCTGCCGATAAAATCTCCCTCTTTCTTGAGGCTCACGGTCCACATCAAATTCGCCTCCACCGGCCCGACTTCGTCGTCGATCTCGTGTCCGTAAAGTGAATACCCCGCCTCCAGACGCAAACTGTCTCGGGCGCCCAATCCAGCAAGAACCAATCCCTTGGAAGCGCCTGCATCCAGCAGCGTCTCCGCCAGCTCGGCCGCGCGCTCCGCCGCCACGAAGAGCTCCACTCCCACTTCGCCCGTGTAGCCAGTACGGCTCACGATGCAGGGCACTCCCCCGATTTCGCCTTCCACGAAACGATAGTAGCCCAAGTTCGAGAGGTCCACCGAGCTCAGTTCGTCGAGAATGCCAAAGGTTCGCGGCCCCTGCAGGGCGATTAGCCCGTATTGATCCGAAACATCCACCAGCGACACGTCGAAAGCTTCCGCCTTTTCGCTCAGCCATGCCAAGTCCTTGTCCACATTCGAGGCGTTCAAGCAAAGCAAGTAGGAACCTTCCTTTTTCCGGTAAACGAGCAGGTCGTCCACAACTCCGCCGCTCGGGTGGCACATCAAGCTGTAGAGCGCCTTCCCGTCTTCCATGCTGGATACGTCGTTGGTGAGGACGTAGTTCAGAAAGGCCTCGGCCCCCGGTCCTTCCACCGTCGCTTCGCCCATGTGGCTGACGTCAAACAGTCCAGCCGCTGTCCGAGTCGCCTTGTGCTCCTCCACGATGCTGGCGTACTGCACCGGCATTTCCCAGCCTGCGAAGTCTACCATACGCCCGCCGTGGGCAACGTTGAAATCGTAAAGAGGTGTACGCTTTGCGTCTGACATGCGCGTATCTAGGTTTCCACCGATTTCCAAGGCAAGGACGAACCGCGCCATCAAGCCAGCCCGACTCGATCCAGGTCTTTAAAAAGCGGCGAAACAGTTCATGCGACGCTCCTGCCCGACCGTGGTCAATGGACCATGTCCCGGCGCCAGGACAGTGTCTTCCGGCAGCTCCAAAATCCGTCGCAAGGACCTCAAGCCCGCCGCGTACGAAACGTTCGCCCCACCCATGGACCCGGCGAACAATGCGTCTCCCACTATCGCCAGTTCACGCCCCAGTCCGCCGACGGCGAAGCTCATCCCACCTTCGGTGTGGCCCGGAGTATCGAAGCCTCGCACCCGAAGCCTGCCCACCTCGATCTCGAAGCCATCGGCAATGGAATCGGTAGGAACCGAAACGCTGCCTTCCTTGCCGTTCAAGAAGGCGCGGGCCGCCGGCCAACGGTCAAGCAGGTCCTCCGCCGCATCCACATGGTCCCAATGCGAATGCGTCAGCACGAGGGCATGCATCTCCAGCTTTTTGGAATCCAGAAGCTCGAGGAGCGGATCCGCCCGGGTTCCCGTGTCGAAAACGATGGCCTGCTTGATCCTTTCGTCCCAGACGGCGAAAGCGTTTACCTGCCAGTCGTAAAACGGGGTGCTGGCCATGGCGAAACCTTGGAGTTGGGCAACCGGTTCCGGCTTCCACTCGCCCCTTCCCAACTGAAGCAATGCCTCCACGTTCAAGCCCAAGCCTTTGCCCAAAGCCTCGACCACCTCAGGGTCGAACTCTCCCCGTCGGGCCGCCCGGATCGCGTTTTCCGATACCCCGACTCGCTCGGCCAAAGCCTCCGTGCTGATCCCTTGCCCCTTCTGGGCCTTGCTCAAAACGTCGCTGAACTCGTCTTCTACCTGAAGAATCATAGGCCTGCGTTACCGTTAGGTTAATCTGCTTGCAAGCACCGACCGAGCCGCATCTTCTGTGCCGGATTCCCCATATGTTCGATATCGAATTCAAGAAACTCTCGAGCAGCGACCTGGAGAAGGTCTACGAAATCGACCGTTCCGAAAGCGTCGACACCATGTATCGCACTGCTGGCGACGAGCTCGAAGCCTATGACGATTCGATCGAAATTTCCACCGACCCAGCCATTTGGAAAAAGCTCTTGGTGTGGTGGAGAAGCGAACTAAAGGAGGGAGCCGAAGCATTTGGAGCCTTCGATGGCGAGACACTGACAGGCATCGCCATCATCAAGCACGGCATTCGCGAGGGCGTGGACCAGATCATCGCCATGTACGTTAGCGCCGAATACCGGCTCAGCGGAATTGCCCGCTCCCTTTACTTCGAACTGGAGGATTCCGCCAAGGCCGCCGGCGCCAAGCAACTCTTCGTCTGCACCGAGCCGACCGGCTCCGCAGTCGGCTTCTACCTTAGCCAAGGATTCCAATTCGACGCCGGATCCGCCTGTTCGATCGATCAGAACGAAGAGAGCGAGATCCCCATGGTGAAGCGCCTGAAGCGCTAGAAACCCCTGCGGACGCCTCGGAGGATTCCCCGAAAAAATCTCCGAATTCTCGCTTGAACTTGCGGGACCCTCCCGTTCCTATCTGCCGCGATGGCAGAATCGAACTACACCGAGTCGAGCATCAAGTCCCTTAGCCCCCGCGAACACATCCGCCTGAGACCAGGCATGTATATCGGCAAGCTCGGAGACGGCTCCTCTCCTGACGACGGCATTTACGTACTGATCAAAGAGATCATCGACAACTCGATCGACGAGCACACTTCCGGACACGGCAAGCGTATCGACATCACCATACAAGACGACGTCGTCACAGTCCGCGACTACGGCCGCGGCATCCCACTCGGCAAAGTCGTCGACTGCGTTTCCGAAATCAACACCGGCGCCAAGTACGACAGCGAGACCTTCCAGAAGTCGGTCGGCCTCAACGGAGTCGGTACCAAAGCCGTCAACTTCCTGTCCCAGACCTTTACCGCCGCCGCCTTCCGCGACGGCAAGACGAAGCGAGCCACCTTCGAGCTCGGGGAACTGGTCGAGGAAAGCCGCAAAGTCAAAACGGATGAAAAGGACGGCACCTACGTCGAGTTCGTTCCCGACGGAACCGTCTTCAAGAATTTCAAGTATCGCCTCGAATACGTCGAGGCCATGCTCTGGAACTACGCCTACCTCAACACCGGCCTCACTCTCAGCCTCAACGGCGAGACCTTCAAGTCCGAGAACGGCCTCAAGGACCTGCTCCAGGACAACCTCTCCGGCGACATTCTCTACCCCATCATCCACCTTAAGGGTGAGGACATCGAAGTGGCCATCACCCACGGCACCCACTATGGCGAAGAGTATTTCTCCTTCGTAAACGGCCAGCACACGACCATGGGCGGCACCCACCAGGCCGCCTTCCGCGAGGCCATCGTCAAAACGGTTCGCGAGTTCTTCAACAAGAACTACGATCCGGCCGACATCCGCACCTCAATCGTATCCGCCATTTCCATACGCGTCCAAGAGCCTGTCTTCGAGTCACAAACCAAGACCAAGCTCGGCTCGCAAAACGTCGCCCCCAAAGGCCAGTCCATCCGCAACTTCGTCAATACCTTCATCAAGAAGGAGCTCGACGACCACCTGCACCGCTACCCGGAAACCGCTAAGGCGATCCAGCAAAAGATCGTCGCCTCCGAAAAGGAGCGCAAGGAGCTCTCCGGCATCCGCAAGCTGGCCCGCGAAAAGGCCAAAAAGGTAAACCTGCACAACAAGAAGCTCCGCGACTGCCGCGCCCACTTCAACACCAAGCACAAGCAAGCCGAGGAAGCCACTCTCTTCATCGTGGAGGGCGACTCCGCGGGCGGCTCCATCACCAAGACCCGGGACGTCAACACCCAGGCCGTCTTCTCCCTCAAGGGCAAGCCGCTCAACGCCTTCGGCCTGAGCAAGAAGATCGTCTACCAAAACGACGAGTTCAACTGCCTGCAGTCCGCCCTCGATATCGAGGACGGACTCGATACCTTGCGCTACAACAAGGTCGTCATCGCCACCGACGCCGACGTGGACGGCATGCACATCCGCATGCTGCTGCTCACCTTCTTCCTGCAGTTTTTTCCCGACCTCATTCGCCAAGGGCACCTCTACATCTTGCAAACGCCGCTTTTCCGCGTTCGCAACAAGAAGAAAACGGTGTACTGCTACAACGAACAAGAGAAGGACCGGGCCCTGCAAAACCTCGGCAAAGCTGCGGAAATCACCCGATTTAAGGGACTCGGGGAAGCTTCTCCCGACGAGTTCGCGACCTTTATCGGACCGGACATGAAACTCGATCCCGTAACCATGGCGCACCTCCACAACATCGACGACCTGCTCACCTTCTACATGGGCAAGAACACCCCGCAACGCCAAGAGTTCATCATCGATAACCTCCACGTTGAGAAGGACGTCATCGAGACGGCCGAAGCGAGCTAGATTCAGGTAGGAGCGACCTTGGTCGCGAATCCACAGCCCAATCACCTACCACCACCCTCCTTTCCAAAGAATGTCCGACGACACCCAAGACCAACTAGACTTCGACAACGAACCAGAGGACGAATCCACCGAGATAGTCTCCGCCGAAACAGAGGAGAAGTCCGGCAATACCAAGGCTCCACTCGCCACTTCCTATCAGAACTGGTTCCTTGAATACGCCTCCTACGTCATTCTCGATCGTGCCGTACCCGCCCTCCTCGACGGACTCAAACCGGTGCAACGCCGTATCATGCACTCCCTCAAGGAGCTCGACGACGGCCGCTACAACAAAGTGGCCAACGTCGTCGGCCACTCCATGCGCTACCATCCGCACGGAGACGCCTCCATCTACTCCGCCATGGTGGGCATGGGCCAGCGCAACCTGCTCATCGACACCCAGGGTAACTGGGGCAACACCCTTACCGGGGACGGAGCGGCGGCCGCTCGTTACATCGAAGCTCGCCTCTCGCCCTTCGCCCGCGAAGTCGTCTTCAATCCCAAGACCACCGTGTGGCAACTCTCCTACGATGGCCGCAACAAGGAACCGACCAATCTTCCTGTTAAGTTCCCGCTACTCCTTTCCGAGGGAGCCGAAGGCATCGCCGTAGGCCTCGCCTGTAAAATACTTCCCCACAACTTCAACGAAATCATCGATGCAGCGATCGCCTACCTGAACAAGGAAGAGTTCGAGCTGTATCCAGATTTCGAAACCGGAGGAACCGCAGACTTCTCCAACTACAACGACGGACTCCGCGGTGGGCGCGTCTTGGTACGCGCCGTCTTCGAAAAGCTTTCCAAGTACCAGCTAGCCATTCGCGAGATTCCCTATGGTTGCACAACTGGCTCGCTAATCGATTCGATCATTTCCGCCAATTCCAAGGGAAAGATTAAGATCAAGAAGATCGAGGACAACACCTCTGACAAAGCTGAGATCATCATCACCCTGCCGCCAGGCACCGAGGCCGACGACGCGATCGACGCGCTCTACCTTTTCACGGACTGCCAAGTATCTATCGCTCCCAACGCCTGTATCATCCAGGATGATACACCGCAATTCATCGGCGTCAGCGAGATTCTCCGCCGCAGCGCCGAGAACGTCAAGGGCCTGCTCAAACGAGAGCTTGAGATCAAGCTAGCTGAGCTCGAGGAGAAGTGGCACTTCGACTCCCTCGAACGCATCTTCATCGAGGAGCGTATCTACCGTCGCATCGAAGAATGCGAGACTTGGGACGCCGTCATTTCGGAGATCCATAAGGGACTCGATCCATTCAAGTCCCAGCTCAAACGCGAAGTCACAGACGAGGATGTCACCCGCCTCACCGAGATCCGCATCAAGCGCATCTCCAAGTTCAACTCCTTCAAGGCAAACGAGGAGATCAAAAAGACCGAGAAGGAGATGCGAGCGACCAAGCGAAACTTGAAGTCGCTGACCAAGTTCGCCACCGCCTACTTCGAGGGGCTCAAGGAAAAGTATGGCAAGGGTCGCGAGCGCCGCACCCGTATCGACAATTTCGAGACGATCAAGGCAGCCGAAGTCGCGCTTCCCACCCAAAAGCTCTACGTCAACCGCGAAGACGGCTTCATCGGCTTCTCCCTCAAGAAGGACGAATTCCTATGCGAGGCCTCCCAGTTCGACGAGCTCATCGCCTTTTGCTCGGACGGAACCTTCCGCGTCTCCCGAGCCGCCGACAAGGTTTTCATGGGCAAGGACATCATACACGTCGACCTCTGGAAGAAAGGCGACGAGGAGACCATCTACGACATGGTCTACCGCGACGGCCCACGCGGGGCCTCGTACGTGAAGCGCTTCATCGTCAATGCAGTGACTCGCGACAAGGAATACGACCTGACCAAAGGGACCAAGGGCTCGAAAGTGCACTACTTCAAAGCCAATCCAGACGGCAAGACCAAGCCTATCAAGGTGCGGCTCACCCCGACCTGCAGCGCTCGCGTGAAGGAGTTCGACTTCGATCTCGGCGAGCTCATGGTGAAGGGCCGCGGCAGCAAGGGCAACGTGCTCACCAAGTACGCCGTCAAAAACATCCGCACCTTCTTCAGCACCGAGCTGTAGCTCGCGTATTGCAATGCTCTAGCCCGCGACCGCTTTACAGTACCCGCATTTTCCTTGCAGGGCTGTCGCTTGCGACACGCCGCGTCGCCACAGTTCCTGCATCACGGTGCGGCGCAAGCATCGACCTTACAGGCCCCAGCTTGGAGGTCACGAGCTAATGCTACCTGCGACCGTTTCCCCCTACTCTCCCATCGCCTTGAGAAGCAGCTTCAACTTTTCCGAGGAGGCGCCGGTAGCCGACTTCATTTGACCGCGGCTGATTCCCGCTGCCTCCAAGCTTTCCTCCTCCTCGCTCCAATAGCTGCTCTCGCCAGGCAAGGGCTTACCGATTTTTTCGGCCATCAAACCCGCCAAATTCAGCATGTAGGCGTAACGATTCGCATCCGGAGCCAAGTCAGGCTGGTAGTGGTAACGTATGCCAACCAACAAACGTTCGGGGAATCCCCATGACTCCATGACTCGTTCCACCATCTGCGAATTGGTAGCCCCAAAAACATCCTGCTCCCACATGAGCAGAGGAAGTCCAGCGTCGTGATCGTAAATAGGAGGCTTGGCATGGCTCTTGGCGCAGTGGTCAATCACGAGCTTGCCAAGGGACTTGAGCAGCCCCGCAGTGTAAGCGTCCGACCTATCCTCGCCATTTGCCGCAGCTAGCTGCTCCATGCACAAGCCGACCGCCAGGGCATTGTGCCAAATGGCGTCCCCAGCGACCTTGTAGGCGAGATTCCAATACTTGAAAACGCCTGCCACCGAAGCGACTCCGACAATACGATGCAGCTCCTGGAAACCGATGCGATTGATCCCTACCTCCAAGCTGTCGATCGGTTCTCCGGTATTAAAGTAAGGAGTATTGCAAAGCCGAAAAACGCGAGCCACCAGCGAAGGGTCCTTTTCCACCAGCCGGATCACATCGTTCATTTGCGTGTCCTTATCTTTCAGCATTCGGCCCAACTTAACGAAAATCTCCGGCGCTGCGGGAATCTTCAAAATGGCCGCCTTCATCTCCAGCGAGGTAATATGGTAGGTCTTGTCGATCATGCGTAGTGGTGGAAAGGACTATCCGTTAGTATCGGAATTAATCAGCCAATCGTAAGCGTGGAAGGACATTAAGTGGAACGCCCCTGGACCGGTCCTGAGGGGTATCAAACCGCCGATTCCTTGACATTCGATTAACATTTCGCCGTTCAGGAATCCAATCGAACGGGTCGACTCGTAAAAGGATTGTAAGGAAGGATCGAAAATCTGGATACAAAACGAACTTCACGCTTCTTTCACTGTCCAAGGACTTAACAAATCGATAAACATGGACGATACTGGGGGTAACGAAACCGACTGAGTTTCCCACACAACAAACGACAAGGAGGATACCATGACATTGTGCATCGACACGCAACTTACGCTGAGAGATCTAGAAACCTACATCAAGGTACAGCTAGACGACGCTCGCTATGCGCACATCAGCATGGACCCAGTTCTCGACATCATTCTGCATGCGAAAAAGCGGCTCGTCCGCGGCGACTACATGCCACGCGTCGTATCCGAATCGATGGTCAGCCTCGACGAGTACCTGATGCTGGCAACAGACTGCGAAACCGCCTGCATGATCTAGACTTTCAACGTATCGACTCAATCGATACGCCATATCAGCAAAGCAATCTATCAGCTCCGTTAGTCGGCCTTTAGCAATCAACCGGCAACGGGGCTTTTTCGTATCCAAACGGTTCAGTCGCCCCCCGTTTCATTGATGCCACTCGATGGCGAAACAGCGAGGAACACGCCAGTGATCGGGCGCATCTTCAAAAGGAACCATCACCCGCATCGTTCTCTAGGGTAAAAGGCAAGTGAGCCCTACCAGCTCAGCTCCTCCTGGTGGGCCTTGAGCCAAGCCTCGTGCCTGCGATAGCTTGGACACGCCGCTTCCACTAAAGCCCAAAACCGGGGCGAGTGGTCGAAACGCCTCATGTGCATCAGTTCGTGCACGATCACGTAGTCGCGGGTCGCTTCGCTCGCCAGAATCAGTCGCCAGTTCAAGGAAATCGTTCCGCTGGTCGAGCAGGAGCCCCAGCGCGTCTTCTGGTCGCGCACCACAACCTTTTTAACTCTTTTCTTGATCACTTCCCTCAGCTTCTCAGCGTATCGGAAGACGACTCTCGGAAACTCCTGCTTCGCCAGCTCGTGCAGATGAGCCTTCAGAGGACGAGCAAGGTCCATGCTTTCGTCGGCGATATATATTCGCTCCTTCGCAAAACACAGCACGGGGCGACCAAAATCCTTTTCGAGGCGCAGGGCCACCTGCTTGCCCCGAAACCAAATCAAGTCCCCGACTCTCAGTCCCGGCTTCAAGGTCGCTTCCTGCAGCAGCTTCAGAGCCAGCAAGCGTTGGTCTTCCAGCCACTCGCGGTTCTTGTTGGCGAACGCGAGGGCATCCCGCTCCGTACCCGTTCGTGGGACGGTCAAGACGATGTTACCTTCCTTGTCGACCTTCGCGAGGTAGCTCTTGGCGAGCGGATGGTTGCGAAAAACCACGTCCTTGCGCTTCAACGGAATCGTGGCTTCAAGAGGGAACTTGGCAGCGGCAAAAAGAGACATAGGGCTTGAGCGTGTCCAAAGACTTCGAATACGTTTTTATTTCAAAATGGAACAACCCTGAAAATCAAATGAAGATTATTTCAAAATTCACTTTCCTTGCCTCCGCGGCCACGGTCGCCCTTCTGGCCGGCTGCAGCAAGAACGACTCCCAAGTCGCCGACCTGGAAGAACGCGTCCGTTACCTCGAGTCTCAGGAGCCTACCCTCTCGCACGGTTTCCAAATCGAGGAAATCGGTAAGCTCTACCCGTCCGCAAAATCGACCGAGAGCGGACTCCACTACATCGTCGAGCAAGAAGGCGATGGCGAAACGCCCAGCAAAGGCCAAACGGTCACCGCCCACTACCACGGCACCCTGCTCAACGGCGATGTCTTCGACAGTTCAGTGGAACGCGGAAAGCCCTTCCAGTTTCCGGTCGGCATGGGCCGCGTCATCAAGGGTTGGGACGAAGCCTTCCTCGACATGAAGAAGGGCGAGAAGCGTAAGCTCATCCTGCCAGCCCAAATCGCCTACGGTCTGCGCGGCAGCCCTCCCGTCATCCCGCCCAATTCCGTCCTCGTCTTCGACGTAGAGCTCATAGATTTCAAGTAGAGCCTAGGCAGAGAGATGGGCCGGCCGCTCCGCGGGCGGCAACACAATTTCCAAACGCAAAAAGGACCGCCCACTAGGCGGTCCTTTTCATTTGAAATCTTCGGTGGCCAATTAGTGGCTGCAGCCGCAACCACCCTTGCCATGCTCATGATCGTGGGCGTGACCATGACCACCGCCGCAGCACTCGCCTTCGTCGGCAGCCGCCCGGGCAGATTCTTCGCTGCTGCATCCGCAGCCCCCGCCGCCACCGCCGCCGCAGCAACCGCCTGCGCTGTGGGCATGGCCGTGGGCGAGCTCTTCCTCGGTCGCGTCGCGCTTGCCGACCAGATCGACGGAGAAGACCAAGTCCTCTCCCGCAAGCGGATGGTTCGCGTCGAGCGTTACCTGGTCGCCTTCAACCTTGACCACGCGTACGATGGGAGCATGGCGGTCCTGCCCCGCTTGAAAGTAGTCGCCCACCTTTACCTGGTCGACTGGCAGCTGGGAAATATTGATCGTGTCGATCTGGGACTCGTCGCGGAAGCCGTAGCCCTTTTCTGGACGCACGATGACTTCCTCGCTCTTGCCTTCTTCCATCTTTAGAAGGCTCTCCTCGAGCCCTTCGATGATTTGGCCAACTCCGGAGAGGAACTCTAGAGGACGCCCTTCGGGAGACTGGTCCAAGACCTCGCCGGCCTTGTTGCGCAAGGTATAGTTGAAGCTGATGACTTGTTGTGTCGACATACTCCCCACGCAAAGTCTCCCTCCGCCGCTTGGCAACCTCTAAAAACGCCACCCCGCGCTTGCCCTTTCGCCCGCGTCTGTTCAAGTCTCTCGCCTTGCACCCATGAAGATCGGACTCGCGCAAATAAACACCACCGTTGGCGACCTCGCCGGAAATCAGAAACTTATCCTCGACGCCTACCAATCGCTCGTTTCGCAAGGAGCTGAACTCGTGGTGTTTCCCGAACTGGCCGTCTGCGGCTACCCGCCACGCGACCTCCTCTTCAAGCGCCGATTCGTGCCCGACCAGCTGGAAAGCCTACACGCCATCTCCAAGCAAATCGGGACCGCCCCCGCAGTCATCGGATTCGTCGACCCAAATCCCACGAAATCCGGACGCGACTTCTTCAACGCTGCCGCTTTCTGCTTCGACGGCGAGGTCCGGCAAACCGCGCGCAAGAGCCTGCTTCCCACTTACGACGTCTTCGACGAAGACCGCTACTTCGAACCGGCCGACCTTCCACTCGTCTTCGAATGGCAAGGCAAACGCCTCGGCATCACCATCTGCGAGGACATTTGGGGAAACACTGACGTCTCCCGCGAGCGCTACCCACATGCCCCAGTCGAGTACCTTAAAGAGCAGCAGCTCGACCTGCATCTCAATCTCTCCGCCAGCCCTTGGCACTGGGGCGGGAAAGGCGAACAAAGGGAAGGCCTCGTCTCCGGAGCCTCCAAGTCCTGCGGATGCCCCACCATCTACGTCAACGCGGTAGGCGGAAATGACGAACTTATCTTCGACGGACGGAGCATGGTTTCCGACTCCCAAGGCAACATCGTAGCCGGCCTGTCCGCTTTCGCCGCCGACCAAGCCGTCGTCGACCTCGGCGCCGCGGAGCCTCGCATCGCCAAGACCTTCCGACAAGACCTGCTCGACAACATCGAGCAAGCCCTCGTGCTCGGCCTGCGCGACTACGTTCACAAATCCGGCTTCAAAAAGGCCCTCATCGGCCTCTCCGGGGGAATCGACTCCGCCCTGGTCGCCGCCATCGCCGCCAAGGCTCTCGGACCGGAAAACGTCACCGGCGTCAGCCTCCCCTCCGCCATTTCTAGCGACCATTCCAAGAGCGACGCCAAGGAACTCGCCGAAAACCTCGGCATCGATTTCCACACCATCGCCATCGCCGACATCGTCTCCTCCGCGGAGGCAACCCTCGCCCCGCTCACCTCAGGCTACGGCCGCGACGTAACGGAAGAGAACATCCAAGCCCGTTCCCGCGGCCTACTCTTGATGGCGCTCTCCAACAAGCTCGGCGCCTTGCTGCTCACCACCGGCAACAAGTCCGAACTCGCTGTCGGCTACTGCACGCTCTACGGAGACATGTGCGGCGGACTCGCGGTGATCAGCGACCTGCCGAAGACCAAGGTATTCGAACTTTCGCGACACCTCAACCGCGACAAGCCCACCATCCCGGTCAACACCATCGAAAAGCCGCCCAGCGCGGAGCTTCGCCCCGACCAAAAGGATGAGGACAGCCTACCGCCCTACGACATCCTCGACGGCATCCTCGAAGGCTACGTGGAAAAAGGCATGTCCAGCAAGGAGCTAATCGAACAAGGCTACGACGCGGATGTAGTGAAAGACATGGTACGCAAGGTGGACCTGAACGAGTACAAGCGCAAGCAAGCCGCGCCCGGTCTCAAGCTCACCCCGCTCGCCTTCGGCGTCGGCCGCCGCATCCCCATCGTACAACGCTACGTCTCGTAAATAACCTTCATCCCCTTCTTCATCTTCCTCTTCACCATGTCTATATCATCCGACCTCTTCACCCGCGCCCAAGAACTCATCCCTGGCGGAGTCAATTCCCCCGTCCGCGCCTTCCGCTCCGTAGGCGGAGCCCCCTTCTTCACCAAGAAAGCGCACGGGGCTACCCTGACGACCGCGGACAACCAGGAACTGATCGACTTCGTCTGCACCTGGGGCCCCGCCATCCACGGCCACAACAACCCCGTCATCCGGGAAGCCATTTCCGACGCCCTCTTCAAAGGCACCAGCTTCGGCACGCCCAATCCCTACGAAGTCGAAATGGCGGAACTCATTATCAAGATGGTTCCCTCCGTAGAAAAGGTGCGTATGGTAAATTCGGGTACAGAGGCGACCATGACGGCCATCCGCCTCGCTCGCGGCTACACCCAGCGTAACAAGATCATCAAGTTCGCCGGTTGCTACCACGGCCATGTCGACAGTTTGCTGATCGCAGCCGGATCCGGAGCCCTCACCCTCGGAAAACCGGATTCCGCCGGCATCCCAGAAAGCCTTGCCCAAGAGACCATCGTGCTCCCCTTCAACGACCTCGCCAAGGTCAAGGAGGCTTTCGCCAACTACGGCGACGAGATTGCTGGCATCATCCTCGAACCCTTCCCCGCCAACGTCGGACTGATTTTCCCGCGAGAAGGCTACCTGCAAGGTTTGCGCGAACTCTGCACCAAGTACGGAAGCGTACTCATATTCGACGAGGTCATGACCGGCTTCCGCGTATCCGCCGGAGGCGTACAGCAGCACGTCGGCATCACTCCCGACATAACTACCCTCGGCAAAATCATCGGCGGCGGGCTACCGGTGGGCGCCCTAGGAGGCAAGGCGGAGATCATGGACCACCTCGCTCCGCTCGGTCCGGTCTACCAAGCGGGAACCCTCAGCGGGAATCCCCTCGCCATGGCCGCCGGCATCGCCTCGCTAAAGCTCCTGCTCGAAGGCGACGCCTATGCGACCCTCGACAAGATGGGCCAGCAAATCGCTTCCGCGATCAAGGCGACCGCCAAGGAAATCGGGCTGCCGCTCACCGTGCCGCAGGTCGGATCGATGTTCTGTGTCTACTTCAGCGAAAACACCGTTACCAACTTGGACGATGCCGTCGCAACCGACACCGAACGCTTCAACAAGTACTTCCACCGCTGCCTCGAAAAGGGAGTTTACCTGCCTCCTTCCAAATACGAGGCGAACTTCATTTCCACGGCCCACCAACAAGGCGCGATCGATCAGGCTACGGATATATTGACCGAAACCCTCAAGGAACTGTAGTCCGTTCCTCGTGCCGCCACTTGGACAGAACCTAGATTGATAGCACCCTTCTTTTGTATGAGGGCTGCCTCGACTCTATCGTGTTGAATCACGACTCCGGTCGCGCTAACAGAACTACAGAACCGTGAATGGGCTACTGCCCTCCGGCTCTTCCCCCTGTTCAGCCTCCGGGCCAACCCCTAACCCTAGGAAAAATCGTGGATCAATCTGGAATCAATCGCCGCAGCTTCGTCAAAGGAGCTACCTCAGCCGCTGGCCTCTTCGCTCTTCCCCGCTTCTCAATTGCGAAAAGCAAGAGCTCAGCTAACGGAAAACTGAATATCGCCTTCGTCGGGGTCGGCGGAAAAGGAGCATCGTCCATCGTGCCGCTGCGCGACGAAAATCTGGTCGCCTTCTGCGACGTGGATATGGGCAACGTGGAAGCCTCCTTCACCCACAAATGGACTCCGCCCATCTTCAAGGAGGTTGTTGACGAAGCCAACGAAATGGGGGCGAAGTGGTATTCGGACTACCGCAAGATGTTCGAGGAAATGGCCGACAAGATCGACGGCGTCGTGATCTCCACGCCCGACCACATGCACTACCCGATCGCCCGTAGCGCCTTGAATCTTGGCATCCATGTCTACTGCGAAAAGCCCCTAGTGCACACGGTGCAGGAGGCGCGCTGGATCGACGAAGCCGCCCGCAAGTCGGGACTCGTCACGCAGATGGGCAATCAAGGGCATTCCAATGCGGGCCAGAGACTCGCCCGCGAATGGCTACAGGCAGGAGTCCTCGGCGAAGTCAAAGAGGTAATCTCCTGGACCAACCGCCCGATTTGGCCGCAAGGCATCTCCGAGCCGGACCATTCCAAGATGATCCCCGTAAAACCTTCTACCCTCAATTGGGACGTCTGGCAAGGAGTGGCCCCCCGCCGCGCCTACGATCCCTCTATCTGCCCCTTCAACTGGCGCGGCATGTGGGACTACGGATGCGGCGCCGTAGGCGACATGGCTTGCCACATCATGGACGTCGCCTACTGGGGACTCGACCTCGGCATGCCCTCCAGCGTGGAAGCCATCACTACCAGCTTCAACGACTACAGCGCTCCTTCCTCCGCCGTGGTCACCTTCGAATTTCCACAGCGCGGAAAACTCGCTCCCGTCACCTACAAATGGTTCGAGGGCGGCTTGATACCTCCCATACCGAAGGGACTTGAAGCCTCCGTTTACGATGACAAAAGTGGCGGCACGATCATCATCGGATCGGAAGCCTATCTGTATTCAGATACTTATGGCAAGAACGTGCAGATCCTGCCAGATGCCAAGTTCGCGGAGCTCAAGTCAAGCCTGCCGCCTCGCACCATCCCGCGCGTAAAAGGCTCCCACCAAAAGAACTGGACAGACGGAATCCGCGGCGAACTGGTTCCGTGCTCGAATTTTGAATACGCATCCGGCCTGACAGAAATGGCTCTTCTCGGCAACGTGGCCATGCGAGCTCAACGCCGTATCGAATACGATGCCAAAGCCATGAAGATCACGAACGTGCCCGAAGCGAACCAGTACCTCAGCAAGGAGTACCCAGACGGCTGGATACTGAGCTAGGCTTCCATCCTCTAATCCTCAGCCTCTACGATCAGATCCTTGACAGGCACTCGCAAGAATACGCGAGTGCCTTTTCCTTCTTCGGACTCCAGCTTGATTTCACCACCGATCAAGTCCACCACTCGCTTGACCATTGCCAAGCCCAGCCCCGTCCCGCGGAAGAGCCGCTTTTGCGTCCCTCGAATCTTTCGGAAAAGCGTGAACACCTCGGCCAACTTGTTCTCCGGAATTCCGATCCCCGTATCCGAAACCTCGAAGAAAAGGGCCTGATCTTCCAGTCCGTAGCGGATCTCGACGACCCCCTCGTCCGTGAACTTGGCCGCATTGTCCAGCAGGTTCTTCAAGATTTGACCCACCCTGACTGGGTCCAAGGCTACCAATACCTTGGCCTTCGACTTCCCTTGGAAAGAGAGCTTGGCCTCAATCCCTTTTTTCTCGGCGAGCTGTAGTTCCTTGGCCAGATAGGCATGCCACTTCTGGAAGAAAGCATGGATATCGGTCGCTTCAGAACGCAATTCGCCGGGCGAGGTTTCGAGGATGGAAAGCTCGATGATGTCGTCGATGAGACGCGTCAACGTCTCGCCGTTTTGCTCTACGATACTCAAGTACTCCTTCTCCTCCTCTTCGTCGACATCGCTCGTGCGCAGGATGTTCACGAAGCCCATGATGGCGTTCATCGGGGTGCGAATCTCATGCGAGATATTTTCCAAGAAAGCCGTTTTCAAACGATCCGCCTCCTCCGCTCGCTCCTTGGCGACGACCAGTTCAGAAGTACGTTGCTCGACCAGTTCCTCCAAATTCTCCCGATGGTCAAGCAGCTCCATATTCTGGTCTTCCATCTGGGCTTTTTGCAACTCGAGTTCGCGGAGGGCGCGTTGCAAATCCCGCGTCTTCTCGTCAATCGAGACCTGCAGCAATGCCCGTTGGCGAGCAAGCCCCGCTGTTCGCAGCCTGAGAATGTACACGAACGCTAAAATCAATATCGCAACTACTCCCGCAAGGAACCAGTCCGTTTGCCAAAAAAACGGCAAGACCGTCACCGCAAGCGATACTCCCTCATCGTTCCGAATTCCATCGCTATTGCTTGCTCTCACTCGAAACACATATTTGCCCGGAACGATATTCGTATAAGAACAATCACTACGAGACCCATTGCGTACCCACTGTTCATCGAACCCCTCCAGACGGTATTCGTAGGAAACTCGACCGTCGCTAATGTAGTCCAAGGCGGCGAATCGAAAACCAAACGAGCTCACTCCCGCAGGAAACACGACTTCCTCACTAACCAAGGGAGAGGCCTTCAGAATCGCTCCTTGCTTGGTCTTCGGGTATACCGGCTCCCCATTTACATTGACTCCAGTGACCAGGACTTTGGGTGGAACAAGGTTCAGCTCTATGGACTCTGGCTTGAATCGGACGATTCCCTTTTCGCATCCCATCAGGAGGAATCCCTCATTGTCCAATATCGCTGCCCGCTCCGTGAACTCGTTGGACAAGAGACCGTCGCCTTTGAAAAAGGCCCTGAAGTTCTCCCCTTGGGCATCGAAGCGAGCCAGTCCCCCAGAGGTACCTACCCAAATTTCCCCCTCGAGCGACTCGACAACCGAACGGATCGAAACGCTGGGAAGCCCGTCTGCTCGCGTGTAGCTCTTGACGCTTTTGCGATCCTTGGAGAGCACTTTCAGGCCCTTTCTGGTGCCGATCCAAAGTTGGCCACGAGAGTCTTCACTCAAGCATACAATATGCTCGTCCAGCTCGCCCCCGAGCTCTGAATCGCCATCGGGCGGCCAGGCGACGAAAGCGTTGGCTCCCGGGAGCAAGACGCTGAGGCCTTCCGTGGTCCCTACCCATAAGCAGCCTTCAGCATCCAACAAAAAGTCCTCTCCCCAGTACCGTCCCAAGTTTTCGTAGCGACGAAAGGTCAAACGCTCTCGGTCAAAGTGGGCGATACCCACGCCATGCACATTGAGCCATAGGTTTTCTTCTCCATCGGGCAGGATCCCTCGAACGTCGATCCCAGGGATCCAGTCCGCGCGCGACTCGTCTGGCCGGTAGCGGATAAAAGAAGACGCTCCCGCCTCCAGAACGCTGAGTCCCCCGCGATTGCTGCCGATCCACATACGCCCGTCGCTCGTCTCCGCAATATCCCAGACCGTGCCTCTTCCTAAAGCGCCCGGGCTTTCCAAGTGGGCATCGAAGTACAGACTCTCACCCTTCTCGAAATCCAAGCGGTCGAGGCTCTCGTTGTGGTAGCCAACCCAAAGCCGCGATCGAGAGTCCTGGTACAAAGCGGTCACCTTTTGCTTGGAGAGCGACAACTCTCCTGCATCCGACGAATCGATGCTGCGAAACGCTTTGGTGTTCCTTACAATGCTCAAGCCACCTCTCGAAGTTCCAACCCAAAGGTTTCCCTGCCTGTCGTAGAGCATCGAATACACAGTGCCCGTCGGAATCGACTTCGGATCGTAACGGCTCCACTGATACGATCTCACAAATTCCCCCTCTCGCGAATACACGCTCAAACCAGCGGTCGTTCCCACCAGCACATAGCCACGCTCGTCGACCAATATCGTCCCCACCCGATCCGCATCCAAATTGTTCGATGGCAATTGCCTGTAGTCACCGGTTTCCGTATCCAATAACCAAACACCGTAACGCGTAGTGCCTGCCCATAGCGTACGCCCGTCATCGCCTAGGGCCAAAGCGGTGAAGTAGGTGTTAACCTCGTCCTCCAATATCGCGCTGGCATCGAAATCCCGCAGCAACTCGAACTCTCCCGAGTACTGCCGGATACCGAAGCGCCCGCCCACAAAAACACTTCCTGCGTCCGACACGAACGAGCAGCGAGCCCAATCCTCCTCCCCGCTACTGAGCTCCCTGAAACGTCCCGTGTCATCCAATTCGAGCAGCGCCCCATTCTGGTTCAAAATGTGAAGCCGACCGTCGCCTCGCTCGATGAAGAGAGCGACGCTGTAAAGGAAGCCATCCACCTCATGTTCGACAAAACGTTCCTGGCTGTAGTCATAGTGGATGACGCCACCTTCCATCCCCACCCATAGCCGCCCCCGAGAGTCCTCGAAGAAGCGATTCACCGCATTCTGTGGAATCCGGAAAGGCTCCTCCACATCCGATCGAAATTCAAGGAACCTCTCACCGTCGTAGCGGTAGATGCCTTCTCTCGTCCCGATCCAAACAAAACCGAAGGAATCTTGGTGCAGGGCAACCACCGCAATGCTGCCAAAGCCTTCGCTTTCCTCAAACCAATCGAAACGCAAGCCCTCCGGAGCCACCCGCCGCGCCTCGGCCCGTCCCTCCAGAATAGCGAGGACGCCGCCCAATAGGGTGCAGCAGGCTGGGAGAACGATTCTCCCTGCGACCCTTAACAGCCCTGCAAAAACACTCAACTGCACCCCGACAGTCTAGTGCCTTACGTGTTCGCGTCAATCGCCCGCGTACGGGTTCCAACCCACTTTCCGCGTCGCTGGCTCGCGGCCTAGTCGTCGTACTCCTCTTCCTCTTCCTGTTTCGCCCGCTTGCGCAGCAGCACTCCAGCTACAATCAAAGAGAGCTCGTAGAGAGCAATCATCGGCAAGGCCATCATGATCTGTGTGACAGGGTCCGGAGGAGTAAGCACCGCAGCCAGAATGAAGAAAATGATGATGAGGACACGGCGCAAGGAACGCAGCTTTTCGAGCGTAACGATATCCAGATAAACCAGCACGACCGCGATCAACGGGAATTGGAAGGAGACCCCCATCCCAAGCACGATCCAGGTGATGAACCCGAAATAGCTGTCCGGCGACCAAATGATCTGGAAGCCCATCATCTCGTTGAAGGCCATCGTCACCTGTATCGCTTTCGGGAGCAGTCCGAAGAACGCGAAAGCAGCGCCCGTTATGAACAGGAAGAAAGCGCTAGCCGTACCTGGCAGCAGCAGCTTCTTCTCCTTCTTGGTCAGCGCCGGAGCCAAGAACCTGCCGACATAGTACAAGAACACCGGCGACGCCACCGTCACGCCAATGAGCAAACCGATGTGTAACATGGCGGTGAATACGCCTGTCGGATTGCGAGTCGCCAAGCCAGCGAAGGTCTTCTGCTGCTCCAGCGTGTAGTTTTCGTACAGCGGATACATCAAGATGTCCTTGAAGTGCTGGATGAAGACAACCGTGACCACGAACGCGATGAAGAAGACAGCAAGCGGCTTGATCAGCGTCCAACGCAGCTCTTCGACATGGTCGAGAAATCCCATCTTCTTGGGGTCGTCCGCCCAATCGAAGTCTTCTTCGTCGGCTTCTTCTTCTGTTTCCTTGGGAACGATATCGCTCATTGCAGTCGCTTGAAAGCGGACCTTAATGCGCAAGTGATTCGCTGCGGGCAATCGCAAATCGCGTCGACTTGCCCTTCGCGCGAGCGTGCGCCTAAGCCGCATTCCCGTTGACACCCGCAGCAGCATCACTATGAGGAACCCCTTTTCGAAACTGGGAAGAGGCACTTACGCGTCTTTCACTCAACCACATCGCATAACCCAAGCTATCGAAG